>CAPNAQ010000038.1:0-213 GCA_948663505.1 uncultured Clostridia bacterium
TTAATATGTTCCATAAAATGGGCTATACCTGCGGGAACCCTATATTTCTTATTTTTAATTACTTCATCCGATATTGTTATATCTTGAAATCCTAATGATAAAACTATAGAAATAGTTGCAATAATTATAGCTACAATAATTGGTATATATGGATTAATTGTATAAACTATACCTGCTATAATTGATGTAATTGCATTTAAATAAAAATAATTC
>CAPNAQ010000038.1:270-13658 GCA_948663505.1 uncultured Clostridia bacterium
TGGAATTGAATTATTTAAAAGTGTTGTATCTGATATATCTTTTATTGAAAAGCATAAAGCACTAAAAAATTCTGCTATAATTAGAGTTTTTAAATCTTTTGCAAAAATTATTATTAATAAATATATCACATTAAATATATTTCCTAAAACTGTACATTTCTTTAATCCTATTCTATCAATTAAAATATTTGCTGGTATTTGTAAAACAATCATAAATAAAGCATAAAATGAAGATTTTAATATAACATCTGATGCATTTATATTTTTTACTTGTGTTAGAAATAAAAAATCTATTGCATAGAAAAATAGTAGATCCATTGATATGGCTCTATATATTGAATATATTTTCATGTTTTGTTTTCTTATTTTAACATTTTTGTCCAATGTGGATGTTTCTTTTTGGACATTTTTATTATCTTTTTCATCACTCATCTTATGTTCCTCCAAATATAACATATTTATATCATATTCGATATTATTCTTCAAGTAAAAATTTAAATTTGCTTTTGGATTTACAATAGTTGTCTATATTTTTTCTAAATAATATCATAATCAAAAAAACTGAAATTTTAATAGAAAGACATTTTTTAATTTAACTTGAATAAATATTATACTATAGGCAAAATCGTATACAAATGTTGATATAATATAGAAGGGAGAATGATTTATTTATGAAAAAAATTTTATTTAAAGGAGCAGCAACAGCAATAGCCACACCATTTAGTGAAAATGGTATTAATATTAATGAACTAAAAAAATTCATAGAATTTCAAATAGAAAACAAAATAGATGCATTAATAGTATGTGGAACAACTGGAGAAAGTTCAACAATGACAAAAGAAGAAAAAATAGAAGTAATAAAATGTGCTGTTGAAGTATCAAATGGAAGAATACCAATAATAGCAGGAACTGGCTCAAACAACACAGCCCAAGCTATTGAAATGTCAAAAATAGCAGAAGACCTAGGTGTAGATGGTGTTTTAGTTGTAACGCCATATTATAATAAAACTTCTCAATTAGGTTTAATACAGCATTATAAAGCAATTGCAAATAGTATTTCAATACCTATTATTTTATATAATGTCCCTAGTAGGACAGGATTAAATATTAATCCAGAAACATGTTGGGAATTATCAAAAATTGAGAACATTGTTGGTATAAAAGAAGCAAGTGGCAATTTATCACAAGTTGCACAAATTGCCCATCTATGTGGTGATAACTTACATATTTATTCTGGAAATGATGATCAATCAATACCAATCTGTTCTTTAGGTGGATTAGGAGTTATTTCAGTCTTATCTAATATAAAGCCTAAATACACACATGATATGATTTGGAATTTTATTAATGGGGATTTTGATAATGCTAAAAAAATGCAAATTGATGCAATTCCTTTAATTAATAGCCTTTTTTCTGATGTTAATCCTATCCCTGTTAAAGCTGCAATAAATAAAATAGGATTTAATTTTGGAGTACCTAGATTACCTTTAATTGAAATGAATTCAGTATCTTAAATTATTTTTCTAATGATCCTATTAAATCATAATTACTCACACTTTCAATTTTACAATTAACAAAATTATTTAAAATATTTTTAGAACTATGCTTTTTGTCAACAGGAATATACACTAAACCATCTTCTTCAGGAACATCTTGCATAGTTCTTCCAACAAAATATTTTCCATCAAAAGAAAGACTTTCAATCAAAACTTTATATATATTCCCAATCTTCTTTTCTAAATTTTGTAACGATATTTCTGCTTGAGCTTCCATAATTTTATTATATCTTGATTTTTTAGTATTTCCACGTATTTGTTCTGGTAAAAGAAAAGCAGGTGTTCCTTCTTCTCTTGAATACATAAAAGTTCCTAATTTATCAAATTTAAATTTTTTCACAAAATCAATTAATTCATCAAAGTCCCCTTGCGTCTCACCTGGAAAACCAACTATAAGACTTGTCCTTAATACAACATTTGGAATTTTATTCCTAATCTTTCTTATTATACTTACAATATCTTCTTTAGTTGTTTTTCTATTCATTCTTTTTAAAATATTATTTGAAATATGTTGTATTGGAATATCAAAATATTTTGCTATTTTATTATTATTAGCAACAGTTTCAATTAATTTATCATCAATACCCTCTGGATAAGAATACAAAAATCTAATCCACTTGATACCACTTATTTTACTTAATTTTTCTAGTAGCTCTGCAAGTTTACTTTCACCATATAAATCTATTCCATATTTAGTTGTATCTTGTGCAATAACTATTATTTCTTTAATGCCTTTTTTAGCAAGCATTTCAGCTTCTTTTAAAATTTCTTCCATTTTTCTACTTACAAATGGACCTCTTATATATGGTATTGCACAATATGTACACTTATTACTACATCCTTCTCCTATTTTTAAATAAGCATAATTATTTCCAGTTGTTATAACTCTGTTAATAAATTCATTAAAAGTTGGTATTGGAAGTGGTTTTATTTCTGATATTTTCTTACTTGTTTTTGTTTTAGATTTTTCTACTATATCCCTTTTTATTAAATCTTCTATTTTTATCCATAATTTATCATATTCATCTATTTTTACAAATAAATCAACCTCTGGTAAAGCCTGTACTAAATCATCATAATATCTTTGAACTAGACAACCCATTACAATTAAATATTTACATCTTTTTTCTTTATATTCTGCCATTTCTAAAATTGTATTAATTGCTTCTTCTTTTGCTGACTCAATAAATCCACATGTATTTACTACTAAAATATCTGCTTCTGCTGCATTATTAACAATTTCATAATTATTATTTTTAAACATTCCTATTGTTATTTCTGTATCTATTAAATTCTTACTACAACCTAGTGATATAAATCCTACATTCATTTTTTTCTCCTCTTAGCGATGTCCAAAGGGGACGTTTCTTTTTGGACATTTTCCTTTATTTAATTTTAGAGATATATCTTTACTAGGTAAAAATGTCCAAAAAGAAACGTCCCCTTTGGACATCGCCTTCGTTATTCTTTATGACTACATATATGTTTTCTTGTCATTTCCATTAAATCTAATTTTGTAAATCCTTCAACTTGTGTCTTTGATCTGTCATTTTTTAAGTTTTCTATTAATAATTGTTTTATTTTTTCTTTATTTTCTGCTATATGCATGTCAATATAGTCTATTATTATTATTCCACCTATATCTCTTAATCTTAATTGTTTTGCAATTTCTATTGTGGCTTCTTCATTTACTTTATATATTGTTTGTTCTAAATCTTTTGTTCCTGTGTATTTCCCTGTATTTACATCTATTGCTGTTAATGCTTCTGTTCTGTCTATTGTTATAAATCCTCCACATTTTAACCATATTTTTCTATTTTGCATTTTTGATATTTCTTTTTTTACGTCATAAATTTCAAATATTTCTTTTTTTTCTATTAATTCTATTTTGATATTTTCTAAATATCTATATTGCTCTTTTAATTGTAATATTTCTTCATATTCTTTTTTATTATTTACTAATATTCTGTTTAATGTTTTTTCTGGTAAGTCTATTATCATTTTTTCTATAATGTCTTCTGCTTTAATTATTAATTTTGGTCTATTTTCCTTGTTACTTTTAAATTGTTGTTCTATTTTTTCCCATTTTCTTTCTATTTTTTTTATGTCTTCTATTATTTCTTTTTCTTTTCCTATTGCAGATGTTCTTATTATTGCTCCATTTCCTTCTTTTATATTTTCTTTTACTACTTTTATTAATCTTTCTTGTTCTTTTTTATCTTCAATCTTCTGTGATACTGTTATTATATCTGTATTTGGCATTAATACTACATATTTACTTGTTAAATTTATATGTGTTGATACTCTTGCTCCTTTTTGAATATTACTGTCTTTTTTTACTTGTACTAATATTTTATCTCCTTTTTTAGCTATTTCTTCTATCTTCTTGTTATTTATATTTTTCTTATGTTCTTGTATCTTTTTTGTTTCATCTATTTTTGGTAGTAAATCCTTTAGATGTATAAAACTATTTCTCTCTGTTCCGATGTCTACAAATGCTGCTTGCATTCCTTTTACTATATCTTTTATTATTCCTATATATATATTTCCTTCTTTTCTTATTAATTGTTCTTCTTCTACATAATATTCTTTTAATTTTCCATTTTCTATTAATGCAATTTCTTTTTCATTTTCTTTTTTTCCTACTAGTATTTCTAACATGTTACATTCCTTTCTGTTTTAATTATATTTATTCATTGCTATATCTACTCCATTTTTGAGTATTTCTTCAATTGCTTCTGTTGCTTTTTTTACTCCTTGTTGTAATATCTCTTGCTCGTCTTTAGATACTTTTCCTATTACATAATTTATCATATCATTTTTGAATTCTGGTTTTCCTATTCCAATTCTAATTCTGATAAATTCTTCTGTTCCTAATTCTTGTATTACAGATTTCATTCCATTATGTGATCCTGCTCCACCTTTTTTTCTTATTTTGATGTCGCCTTTTTCTATATCCATGTCATCATATATTATGATTGTATTTTCGTTTTCTATATTATAAAAATTAACTGCTTCTTGTATACTTTCCCCACTTAAATTCATGTATGTTTGTGGCTTTAGTAATATTACCTTTTCCCCTTCTATTGTTCCTATTTCATATAGTCCTTTAAATTTTTTCTTTTCTATTTCTATGTTATTTTTTTTTGCTATTTCATTTATTGTATCAAATCCCATGTTATGTCTTGTGTTTGAATATTCTTTTTCTGGATTCCCTAATCCTACTATTAAATACATTTTTTCTTTTCCTTTTCTTTTTTCCTTAATATTTTACACTGTTTTGGGCATTTTTTCAAGCACAATTTTCAAAAATTTCAAATTATGATCTTTAAGTCTCAGTTTTTCTATTTTATAAATTTAATTATAGAAAAAAAGATATATATTTCAAAGCGAGTTCGACAGTGAGTCGCTATTCACTTTAAGCCATTATAGTGTGTATCTTCAATTCGAATCTTCAGTATTTTAAACGCTTTGGAGAACAGAACTGAGAAATATATATCTTTTTTTCTAAGCAATTTTTGCAAAAAACCGAAACTTAAAATGATGAGCCTATTGAAATTAAATAAAAACTATGTTAATATAAAACAAAGTTTATATTTCAGCAAATTTAATTCAAGATTCAAGGCATTTCTGCCAAAGTACCAAAAATTAATCCAAAAAACAAAATTACAAGAGAAAGAGGGAATATATTATAAGTAAATTATTAAATCCAAAATTAGATTATGTATTTAAAAGAATATTTGGACATGTTGGAAATGAAAAAATAACAGCTAGTCTGATAAGTTCAATATTAAAAAAAGAGGTAAAAGATTTAAAATTGGATAATAACCCAATTTTAGAAAAAGATATGTTAGATGATAAAATAGGTATATTAGATATAAAAGCAAAAATAGATAATAATATTAATTGTGATATAGAAATGCAAGTAATTAACAAAAAATATATAGAAAAAAGATTGCTATTTTATTGGAGTAAAATGTATGATATAAGTGTTAAAGAAGGTCAAGATTATACAATATTAGAAAAGACAATAGTCATTTTAATTGCTGATTATGAATTAGAAGGACTAAAAGAAATTAAAAAATATTTAACAAAATGGAATATAAGAGAAGAAGAATATCAACAAATTGTATTGACAGATGTTATGGAACTTTATATAATTGAGTTACCTAAGTTCAAGAAATATAAAAAAAGCATAGAAAACACTAATTTGAACTCATGGATAAAATTTATAGAAAGTCCAGAGGTGATTAATTTGGAAGAAGAAAATTATGAAGTAATACAAGCAAGAAAAATCTTAGAAGACATAAGTCAAGATGAACGTGAGAGATATTTAGCCGAGCTAAGAGAGAAATATATAATGGATCAAAAAGCAATTGAAGGTGCTGGATATGATAAAGGTTTAAAAGCTGGATTCGAAAGAGGTTTACAAGATGGTATAAAGCAAGGTTTGCATGATGGAATAAAAAAAGGGGTTGCAAAACGGCATAAAAAAAGGATTACAAGATGGTATAAAAAAGGGATTACAAGACGGCATAAAAAAGGGATTACAAGACGGCATAAAAAAGGGATTACAAGATGAAAAGATTAATATTGCCAAAAAATTAAAAGCCCAAAACGTTGATATATCTATAATAAAAGAAGCTACAGGATTATCTATAGAAGAAATCAAAAAATTGAAACAATAAATATTTGTCTTATATAAAAAGCTGATATATAAATTTTGCTGATATATAAAAAATTATATATCAGCATTTTATTTTAATTATACACCTTTTGTTATAAAGTTATAATTTTGTTAATAAAAAATCCTCGAAAATCTTTTTTATTTCATCATTGTAATAAATACCACCACAAGGCTTAATATCTTCACCCACTTTAACTTGAACATTCATATTATTTTTATCACCTGAAAAGTATTTAATAGCACTTCTAAGCTTATCTTTTTGTTCATTGGAAATCTCTGTAATATCAAATGTTATAACTCTAGGTTGTTCATCTCCAAAACCTTTTATATCATTTGCAATAATTGTTACATCTGAATCCTCTCGTATACTCAAACGCCCATCAACAATAACAATATTTTCTTCAATTAAACTTTTGCCTGAACTTGTTACTGCGTTTTCAAAAGCAATCACTTCTGCTACTCCATATAAATCTTCAATAGTAATAAATGCCATTATCTTGTTATTTTTTGTATATTTTTTCTTAATTGATGTTATTATTCCTGCAAACTTCACTTTTTGTCCATCAACAAATTTAGGCTTACAATTTCTTTCAACATCTGTCACCTGACTTCCAACCTCTGACATCTGACCTTCAACTTCTGATTTTTGTCCTTCAATTTCTGCAAAGTCCAAAGTACTTATATTAGTCAAATTCATTATTTTCTCTCTTATTTTTTCTAGTGGATGTCCTGATATATAAATTCCTAACATTTCTTTTTCCATTGATAATAGTTCTTTTTCTGATAACTCTTCACATTCTTCAAATTGATATTTTTGCTTTTCCATTTCTTCTTTTTCTTGTTCAGATCCTAAATCAAACATTGATACTTGTCCGCTAAATCCTTTCTTTTTTCCACCTTGTATTGTATCAATTATTGTTTCAAATGACGCTAAAAGTGTTGCTCTTGTTTGTTCAAATTCATCAAATACGCCTGCTTTTATTAAGCTTTCTATACATTTTTTATTTACCTGTACTTCTGCTATTCTTTCACAAAAGTCTGTAAAACTCTTATAATCTCCATTCTCATTTCTTTCTTTTACAATATTTTCTACTGGTACTGTTCCTACATTTTTTATGCTTCCAAGTCCAAAACGTATTGCATTATGCTCAACTGTAAATTTTTCAAAGCTTTTGTTTATATCTGGTTTTAATATTTCAATTCCTAATCTTTTACATTCATCTATATATTGAGGTACTTTATCTAAATTCCCTAGATAACTATTTAATGTTGCTGCTATAAATTCTGCTGGATAATATGCTTTTAAATATGCTGTTCTATATGCTACTACTGCATAACATGCTGCATGTGATTTATTAAATGCATATTTCGCAAATTCTGCCATTTCATCAAATATTTTGTTTGCTGATACAGCATCAATTCCATTTTTTACACACCCTGGTACTACTACATTTCCTTGTTCATCAACTTGTCCATTAATAAATACTTCTCTTTCTTTTTCCATTACATCTAGCTTTTTCTTCCCCATTGCTCTACGTACTAAGTCTGCTCTTCCTAGTGAATATCCCGCTAAGTCTCTAACAATTTGCATTACTTGCTCTTGATATACCATACAGCCATATGTAACATTTAATATTGATTCTAAGCTTGGATGTGTATATTCGTTATGTCCTGGGTTTTGTTTTCCTCTTATATATCGAGGTATTTGATCCATTGGTCCTGGTCTATATAAAGAAACTCCTGCTATTAAGTCTTCCAAACAGTCTGGTTTTAGTTCTTTCATGAAGTTTGTCATTCCTTGTGATTCAAATTGAAATATTCCGTATAGTATATCCATCTTGCCATAATTTATAAACTTTTAGGTCTGACATATTCTCATCAAATTCAACTTCTATATTATGATTTTGTCTTACCATTTCTATTGTATTTTGGATTACTGATAGATTTCGCAATCCTAAAAAATCCATTTTTAAAAGTCCTAATTCTTCAAGTGTTGTCATTATAAACTGAGTGTTTATTTGCCCATCTCTTACAAATAATGGTACATATGTATCTACTGGGTCTTTTGTTATAACTACTCCGACAAGCATGTGTCGATGCCTGTCTAGGCATTCCCTCTAAAGCCATTGCTATATCTAATATCTTTTTTACTTGATCATCTGTCTCATATTTTTCTTTCAATTCTTTATTTTGATCTAATGCCTTTTTTATAGTAATATGTATTTCATTTGGTATCATTTTTGCTAATGTGTCCGCTTCTGCATATGGATAGTCTAATACTCTAGATACATCACGTATTACCATTTTTGCTGCCATTGTTCCAAATGTGATTATTTGTGACACATGGTCATGTCCATATTTATTTGCAACATAATCTATTACTTCTTGCCTTTTTTCATCAGAAAAATCAACATCAAAGTCAGGCATGCTTATTCTTTCTGGATTTAAAAATCTTTCAAATAGTAGTCCATATTTAATTGGATCTATATCTGTTATTTCTATTGCATATGCTAAAATTGATCCTGCTCCGTGATCCTCTTCCTGGTCCTACTGGAATATTATGTGTTTTTGCATAGTTTATAAAGTCCCATACTATTAAATAATAGTCTACATATCCCATTCTTTTAATTATACTTAATTCATATTCTGCTCTTTGCTGTATCTCTTCTGATAGATTTCTTCCATATCTTTTTTCTAAGCCTCTTTCACATAGTTCTTTTAAGAAATCATAGTGTGTTTCATATTCAGGTGGTACATCATAATTTGGTAATTTTGTGTTTCCAAATTCAAATTCCACATTACATTTCTCTGCTATCTTTACTGTGTTTTCTATTGCTTCTGGAAATGCTGAAAAGTATTCAGACATTTCTTCTGGTGATTTTATGTACAATTCTTCTGTTTCAAATCTCATTCTGTCTTCATCACTCATTCTTTTTCCTGTTTGTATACATAATAATACTTCATGATTATATGCGTCTTCTTTTTTTAGATAGTGTGCATCATTTGTCGCTACTAATGGTATTTCTAATTTTCTTGCTAATTGTACTAGTTTTTGGTTTGCTAATACTTGCTCTTTTATTCCATTGTTTTGTATTTCTATATAATAGTCTTCTCCAAATATCTTTTTATGCCAAATAGCTACTTCTTCTGCTTTTTCTGTGTTTCCATTTAATAATGCTTGATTTACTTCTCCTGCTAAACATGCACTTAAACATACTAAACCTTCACTATATTTCTCTAAGATTTCATGATCTATTCGTGGTTTATAATAATATCCTTCTACAAATCCTAATGATACCAGTTTGCTTAGATTTTTGTATCCTTGATTATTCTTTGCTAGTAATATTAGATGATAATAGTGATTGTCTTTTCCCGCTTCTTTGTCAAATCTTGTTCGTGGTGCTACATATACTTCACATCCTATTATTGGTTTTATTCCCTCTTTTTTACATTCTTTATAAAAGTCTATTACTCCATACATTACTCCATGGTCTGTTATTGCTATTGAATCCATTCCTAATTCTTTTGCTCTTACTGGTATATCTTTTATTCTATTTGCTCCGTCTAATAGACTGTATTCACTGTGTATGTGTAAGTGTACAAAATTTGACATTTTAATTCTCCTTATATTTTATCTATAAATCCTTAATAATTTGTATTATTCTATTACATTCTTTTTTTATTCTATTATTTACAATCTCTATATTATGTTCATTATACATCTCCCATTTATTTAAATACTTATGTAATAAAGAATACACTTCTATAGCATCTTCCAAATTTCTAAATAATTTATTCGCTGACTTTGAATTTGTAATACTATTTTCCATATATATATATTTATATAATACATCATTTGTAAAAACTACATTATCAATATTAGAAAAAATTTCCAAATTACGTATTAAATCCTCTCCATAACAGATATAATTTTTTTCTATTTTTATATTTCTAATAACTCCTGTTTTTACACAATTTGTCCATGCTGCATTTAACATATATCCGTTTAAAAACATCGGATATACAATCTTTTGAAAATCTTTTTTTTCTATTTTTTCATCACTTTTTTCTATATATTTATATTGTGTATATCCACTTGGTACTTTTTCATATCTAAATCTAATCAAATCTGGTTTATCATATTTTTTTATTAATTCTCTTATTTTACTTATAGTGTTTTCTAGATACTCATCATCAGCATCTAGAAACATTATATAATCACCTTTTGCATTTCGTATTCCTGTATTTCTTGCTTCTAATAATCCTTTATTTTCTTGTTCTACTATATTTATATTTTCTTTATATCTTTTTAAATCCTTACATATTTTTAATGTATTATCTGTTGCTCCATCTATAACAACAATAATTTCAATGTTTTCTCCTTCAACTGATTTTATACATTTCTCTATTGTATCCTGTGCATTATATGCAGGTATAATAATGCTTATTAAATCTTTCATATATTTATCTCCTATAATTACATATTTTATATACTTTGTCCCCTATCTAAAATAATATTTTGTCCAACAATTCCCTTAATATTATAAATTAAGGCATATAAAGTATCTGCAACATCTACTGGTCTTACAAACTCTTTTCCAGCTAGTTTTATTAACTTATTTTCAAAATATTCATTATTTTCTATAATCTCATCATTATGTGGTACAGAACCAAGTACTAATGTATTTACCCTAATTCCTAAATTTCCCATTTGTCTTGCTATTGATTTCATAAATCCATATAGTCCTGATTTTGCAGCACTATATGCTGGTAATCCATAATCTGTAATAGCATTAATTGATGAAATAATAGTAATTGTTTTATTATTATTTTCATTATTTTTTAATAAGTCTAATAATATCTTTACTAAATAAATATGAGAATTTAAATTCAATTTAATAGATTTATCAATATCTTCAATTGTTACAGTTTCCATTCCTCCAATTTCACTTTTCATATTAACTCCTGCCATACTTATTATATTGTCTATTTTATTAAACTCTTTTTCTATATATTTTTTAGCATTTTCAATATCTGATGGATTTGTAACATCTATTTTCATAAAATAAAAATTTTTATTTGATATTATTTTTTCATCTTTAATTTCATTCATATCTAAAACAATTACTATATCATCTTTTTCTAAAAATCTCCTTACCACACTTATTCCTATACCTCCACTTCCTCCTGTAATTACAGTTATATTTTTCATCATTTATCTTTCTCCTTTTTCATTATAATTTTTGATCTTTGTATCAATAATTTCTATTATTTGTTCTATATTAGATATATCTTCTTGTAAACATTTTTCTAAAAAATTTAAAATATATTTTGACAAGTTATAATCCTTTGTTTTTATCATTGTAAATAAAACTATTGATTCTATTATTAATTCTTTCTCATATGAATATTTTGTATTGAATGAATATTCACTAATTATTAAGTCTAAATTATGAAATTCTTGTATTGTTTTTATCACATCTTTTATTTCTGTATGATGAATTAAAACATGTTTGTCTGGCTTATTTTCATATTTGTTTGTTTCATCTACATTTCCTGATATATGAAGTATTTTAACTTTTTCTTTATATTTTAGCATTTTTAAATATTCTTCATATGTTATTTTTAATTGTTTAGCTGATAATTTTGCATGAGAAATATCAAATACTCCAAAGTCAGCTTGTCTCCAACAATCACTTACATAATTAGGTTTTATTGTTTCTATATCAAAATCAAATCCACCAGGAATGTTTTCTACTCCTATGTCTATTTGATTACATAATATATTTTTCAATTTTTCTTTTACATTTAGTACATTAATATTGTAATTATTCATTAATTCATCATATTTATAGTTTCTCAATCTGTCTTTATTTTCTAATCCAATATGTGTGCTAATTCTTTTAATATACTTACTTTTATTTATTATATCTTTTAATTTATTCCAATCAACATTTTTTATATAATTTTTACTGCTTATTGATGGTACAATACCAGGAAATCCATGGATATCTATCTTAATATTAGTATCTTCCACTAAACGAAGTGCTTTTTTTAAGCCATCATAATTACAATATTTTCCTGGAAATTTAATAGTATTTATATATCCTTTTTTAACTAAAAGTTTGTATATTTTATCAAAAGCATTTTGTGACATGTCTCCTTCAGTCAGATAATTAATTCCTATATCAATCATAGTTACACTTACCCATCTATAATTTTTTCTATTTCTAGAATTACATTATTTATATCAAACAATGTACTTCTTTCCTTTATATTTCGTGCATATTTGTCTCTAATTGCTGGATCTGTTAAAAGTATTTTTAATCCCTCATATAAATATTCTGTATGATTATCCACAATCATTGCTGCTTGTCCATCCTCACCTAAAATCTCTTTTGTTCCTGGGCAGTCTGTAGATATAATTATTTTCTCTAAAATAGTAGCCTCTAATAATGCAGAACTTAATCCTTCTATTCTAGATGAACATACAAATATATTTGATTTTTTAATGTATTTATATGGATTATTTGTATACCCTACTAAATTAACAGTTTGTTCTAAATGATTTTCTTTTATAAATTTTTCTAATTTTCTTCTTTCTTCTCCTTCTCCTATTATCCATAATGTATGAACTATCGAATTTTCTACTAACTTTTTATGAACTTTTAGTAATCTATCATATCCTTTTTCTTTTACAAGTCTTCCAACAGAACATACTATATATCCATTTTGATTTAGTTCTTCTTTAATTTCTTCTTTAGATTTTTCTATTATTTCATCTGAACAAATTGGATTTATCTGTACATATAAATTTTCTGTAATTCCAGTTTTATTGTTAAATCTTTTTTTAACTTCCTCAGAAACACATACAATTTTATTAAATCTTTTATAACATTCTTTCTCTTCTTTTATATTTCTAAAAACATCTATTTTTGCGATATTATTAATATCAGTATGAATCCAAGCAATTTTTTTAGATTTCTTATTTTTAGAATTTGAAATAAACTTTGAAACTTTCCCTTCTAAAAAAGCTATTTCTACATCATAGTCTTCTTTAATTGCTCTCTTATACAATGTTTTTGGTATATATTTTATTAGTAAAATATATAATTTCCATATTATATCCATTATTTTACTACAAA
>CAPNAQ010000039.1 GCA_948663505.1 uncultured Clostridia bacterium
GGTGTAGCACTTGCAAGAGAGGGCGAATAATAGTATAATATAAAAAATAAAAAAATAAGGAAGAAAGAGAATGGAAATAAAAGAGATGTTAAAGATATTAAATAGAATAAAGATTTTTTTAAATGAAGATTCACTGGATTTAGCAAAAGATCTATTAAGATTAGAAATTGAAAACTTAAAAGGTATAACAGAAGAAATATGCAAAAATTCAAAGTGCAAGATAGACCTGACCTAGCATCTAAATACAATGTTGAAGCTGGATATTTTACAATAATTATTGTAAATATTGTAGTAACTATAATTGTTCAGGTTATAAAAGTAAATTGAAAGTCAACGAAATGATAGATAAACAAAAATATAAATAGAAAACAATATTAATTAAAATAAATAAAGTTAGAAATATAGATACGAAAAAAGTTCGTTTTTTATTTAACCTAAAAACAACTAGCAAGATAAATATAATAAAATGGTAGTTGATAACAAATAAATAGTAAAAATGAGATAATACAACTAACAATATATTAAATATAAAATTGCTAGTTGGAGGTTATCTTATGAGTAGAGTAGATAGATATGAATATCAAGATTGGAAAGGCTTTGGAACTAGAATCCGAGAATATAGAAAACAAATTGGATTATCAAAAGAGAAATTTGCAGAAATGATAAATCGTTCTGAAAATTATGTATCTGAATTAGAAAAAGGACAAGCAAGTGGAAGTGTTCATACATTGCATCAAATATCTAAAGCATTAAAGGTTTCAACTGATACTTTATTGTATGGTGAAATACATATGAATAAAGAGTATAATAGTAAAGAGATAATGCAAGCCATTATTGATAGATGTGATGAAGAAGAATTAGAAATATTAAAAGAGATTGCAATTGCTGTATTTCCTAATTTTAATAAGATAAAATCTAAAAGGAAATTAAATAATACATAAAGAAAGATAAGATTTTCAAAGAAGAGTGTAAGAATAAAAAAGTTGTAAGGGAAGATGATTAAAAAATTATCTTCCCTTAATTAAATTCATATAATAGGAAAGTCATTTTGTTCAAAAAACGAAAAAATATTTTATAAAAGTGTTACTTTTTAGAGAAATATATCAATATATAAATGTAAGATATCTTAGTAAAAAGGAGTTTAGATCTAAATTGAAAGATTGTAAAGAAATAAAGCATTATATGGAAAGTAATAAACTTGATTTAGAAAAAATAATAAATGAGTATTCATCTTATGTTGCAACTATTATAAATAATATGGCAAGAGATAATTTAAATTGTGAAGATAAAGAAGAAATAGCTTCTGAAGTATTTTTTTTATTATGGAAAAATGAGAATAAGTTGGATATTAACAAATGTCTCAGTTCATATATAGCTGGAATAACAAAAAATGTAGTAAAAGAATATTTAAGAAAAATCAAAATAAGCTTTGATATTTCCAATTATGAAAATAGTTTATATAGTTATGATAAAATTGAATTTCTTGATAGTAATATAGAAGAAATTAGTAAGATAGAAAAGAAGCTAGAAGAAATGAAAGAAATTGATAAAATAATATTTTTAGATTTTTATTATTATTCTAAATCAATTAAAGATATAGCTAAAGAACAAAAGATTTCTGAATTTAGTGTAAAGCAAAGATTATACAGAATTAGAAACAAAATAAAGAAAGAGGTTAGATAAAATGAATAACAATAGAATTTTTGAAAAAGTGAAAATGAAAGTAGCTATATCTAATGTAAAAGAGGAGGATATAGCAATGAATAAAAATAAATTTAATATTGGGAAAGGTATAGGAATTGCAGCTTGTATTGTACTTTCAATGTCAGGAGTTGCTTTCGCTACAACACAAATAATTAACAAATTTGGAGCAAATAGCAGTGATGGTATTCAAACTGCCATAAACAATGAATATTATAGTGATGTAAATACAGAATATAAAGATGCTAATGGAATTAGCACAAGTATAGAATCATTTTTAATTGATGATAGCAATTTTGATATGAACATCAATATAAAATTTGATAGTAATTATAAACTACAAGAAATGTTATCAAATGAAGGAAAAATTGATATTATGGACTTAAAAGTAGTTAATGAAAAAAACGAGAAAATTTTTGCTACAAGAGAACTTGAAGCAGAAGAAATGACTTCATTATATAAAACAGAGCAAGAGGCTAGAGAAAATTATGACAGCTATATGGGAGCATATAGCGAAAATACTGAAATGATAAGACAAAATGAGTTGAAATTTTATTTAACTGCAACAGGAAATCCAATACATTTTCCTGTATCTCAGAAATTAAAAGTAACATTTAATAAAATAAGAAATAGATATTGGCAAAATGGAGAAGAAAAATATATAATTTATAAAGGTGAGTGGAGTTATGAAATAGATGTACCTGAAAAGATGGCAAAATCTAATATAGTTAATTATAAATTAGTTTCTATTAGTGATGAAGATTATAAATTTGAAAGTGCTAAAGTTTCAAATACTGCATTTAAAATATATTTAAATAATTGTAATGGAATTTCTTGGAATGATAATGAATGTGTAGAAACTTCTAATGGAAACAGATTTTATCCAGCACATATGTCTGACGGGGATGGAGAAATTTCTGTGCAAGGAGATGGAAAAGTAAGATATTATCAAACATTTAATTTAACAAACTATGATGCTACTGATAATTTGAAAGTACATATTTTTAAATCAAATGGAGAAGAAGTAGTAATAGAATTAGTAAAAGATAATTAAAAAATTATAATCATCTTGTTTTGCAGATAATAAAACAAGATGATTATAAGATGTTTTGAAAAGTGAAAAAATACTCTATGCAAAAATGTATAGAATATTTTTTTTCATTGTGTTATAATACATTAAAATAGTAACTTTATAGTTATAAAGTTATTATAAAATAAATTATGCCATAAAAAGGAAAAAAAGTATGAGTACCAATTTATCACAACAAAAACGAGAAAGATTATTAAAAAATATAAAAATAATGCGTGAAAAGTTAAAAGACAGCCCAGAACTTATAGCAAGTCTAGCAGATATGGAAAGCGAATTAAAAAGAAAAAAATATGGATTGGTGTGGGAAGAACATGAAGAAAGAGTAGACGAAGAGTTAAGAACAAAGATACCAGTATTTAAAGAAGATAAAGAACTTGAAATAAAGCTAGATGAAAATAAGCCTATTAACTTTTTAATAGAGGGCGACAACCTACATAGCCTATATTTGTTAGAAAAAACGCATAAAGAGAAAATTGATGTTATATATATAGATCCACCATATAATACAGGTAATAGTTTTATGTATGACGATAATATAGTTGACTCAAATGATGATTATAAACATTCTAAATGGATTTCATTTATATATAAAAGACTTAAACAGGCATATAAATTGCTAAAAGAAGATGGGAAAATTTTTATTTCAATAGATGATAATGAACAAGCTAATCTTAAATTAATTTGTAATGAAATATTTGGAGAAGAAAATTTTTTTGCACAAATAGTAGTTCAATCAAATAAGAGAGGACAGACATATAAACAAATTGCAAAAACGCACGAATACATATTAATTTATACTAAAACGCAAAAATCAATATTTAATGAAATAAAGAAAAGTGATGAAGATAGCGATCTTAATTTAATAGATCAAATAGGAAAATATAATATTAGAGAACTAAGAAATAGGAATCCAAAATTTCGGAAGATTTAACAGACCTAATTTATTTTATGCTTTTTATGTTAATGAAAAGCATATTGATAAAGATGGATTTTGTCCAGTATCACTAGAAAAAAGTAAAGATTTTAATGTAGAGGTATTTCCTTTAAATTCAAAAATGGAAGAAAGTTGTTGGAGATGGGGCGAGAAATTAACTTTAATGAATATTAACAGTAATACGCAATTAAGTAATGTAGTTGCAAAAAGAAAGAAAGATGGAAATTTTAATATATATGAGAAATACAGAAAAGAAACATATAAGGCAAAGACGATATGGGAAGAAACTGAAATGATAACAGAAAAAGGAACTGTTGAATTAGGAGAACATGGATTGTCAAAATATTTTGAATTTCCCAAACCAATAGCACTAATAAAAAAATGTTTAGAATTAGGTACAGATAAAAATTCAATAATATTAGATTTTTTTGCAGGAAGTGGAACAACAGGTCAAGCAGTTTTAGAGTTGAATAGAGAAGATGCTGGGAATAGAGCAGTTATATTATGCACAAATAATCAAAATGATATATGTCGAAAGGTTACATATAAGAGATTATATAATACTATAAATGGTTATAAAGATAAAAAAGCGATTGAAGGCAATTTGAAATATTATAAAACAGATTATATTGATAGATTTAATCATGAAGACGAAAAATATTATATTACAAACGAATTATCAAAATACATACAGGAATTAGTACAATTAGAAAATGGAATTGATATAGATAATAGAGAAGTACAAGTATTATTTACTGATGAAGAAATAGACAAATTTTCCAAAAATAAAGAGTTGGTAAATGATTGCAATTTGCTATATGTTGATACAAATGCTTTAATAACTGAAGAACAAATGAATATATTTGAAGAAAATAATATAACAATATTATATATTCCAGAATACTATTTTGAAGATGAAATAATGGAGGTAGAGCAATGGTAGGAATAAAGCTAAAAGAATTTCAGGAAAAATGTGTTAATCAATTGATAGAGGAAACAACCATAGGAAAATATAAAGAAATACTAATTGACTCTCCAACAGGAAGTGGAAAAACAATAATATTATTGGAATATATAGATAGATTTTTAAGTTTATACAAAGATTATGCAATAGTATGGCTAACACCACGGTAATGGAGAGCTAGAAGAACAAAGTAAAAATAAAATGACACAATACATAAAAAATAGAAACAGTAAAAAATTAGATGATATTTTATTAAGTGGTTTTGAAAAACAAGATACAGTATTTATAAATTGGGAAACAGTAACTAAAAAAGGAAATACAGCATTGAAACAAGCCGAAAGAAAAAACTTAATAGAACAAATAGAACAAGCTAAAAGAGATAATATAAAATTTATAGTAATTATAGATGAGGAGCATAGGAACAAAACAGAAAAAGCAGAGGCTATTATACAAGAATTTGAACCAAAACATATTATAAGAGTTTCGGCAACAACAAAAAGAAATGATGAGGCAAAACATATTAGCATAGACGAACTAGAAGTAATAGAGTCTGGTTTGATTACAAGAGCATTATATATAAATGAGTGTATACAAAATAATATAGAAATAGATAATGAAACAGAATTTTTGTTACAACTTGCTATTGATAAACAAAAAGAAATTAGGCAGGAATGTATTAAAAATAAGATAAAATATAACCCATTAGTCATTATCCAAGTCCCAAGTCAGTCAGATGAACTAATAAAAAAAATAGAGAAATATTTGTCAAAAAATAATTATACTTATGACAATAATACAGTAGCAATTTGGTTATCAGAAAGAAAAGAAAGAATAGAAGATATAGAAAAAAATATGTCAGAACAATGCTTTTTAATAATGAAACAAGCTATATCTACAGGATGGGACTGTCCAAGAGCAAAAATTTTAGTTAAATTAAGGGAAAATATGCACGAAGATTTTGAGATACAAACATTAGGAAGAATAAGAAGAATGCCAGAGGCAAAACACTACGAAAATGAATTATTAGATAATTGCTATCTATATACTTTTGATGAAGAATATACAGAAAGTGTAAAACAAGAATTAGGAAAAAATGCAAGTGATGTAAAAATTGCATTTTTGAAAGATGAATACAAAGATTTTTCTTTGACAAAGGAGCTAAAGGACAATGAAGTTGATAATTTTGCACCTAGAGATGCTTTTTATGCTATGTATGACTATTTTATGAAAAAATATAATTTATCTACTAAATGCAAAGACAATGTATTAAGATTAGAGAATGCAGGTTATAATTTGGGTGTGAAAATTGAAAATGAAGTATTGCAAGGAAAAGTTATAGAAATCAATAAAGAAAATATAAATAGCAACAATAAAATAGTAATAGAATCCAAAGTAGATACGCATAAAAATGGACTAGACTTAAAACATTCTATTGGAGTATTAAGTTCAAAAGTAGGAATGATGTACCAACATCTATCACCAGTATTACAAAGACTATTTTTAGATAATATCATTTTTAATAAAAAGGTATTAAAATTAAGTAAAAAAGAATTTTATGCTTTTATTATAAATAATGAAGATATGCTAAAACAAGACATATTAGAAGCAGTTTCTCAAAAAAGAGAACAACAAGTAAAATTAAAAATGAACTACAAAAAGGAAGTTGCATATAAATTTCCAGAAAAAATTATAGTAAAATATAATAAAAATGCAAAAGAAAGTAAAGAAATGGTAAAGAATGTATATATGGGCTATCCATCTAATAGTATAAAAGGCTCACAAGCAGAAGAAATGTTTGAAAATTGGTGTGAAAAATCAGATAGAATAAGATATTGGTGTAAAAATGGAGAATCTTCACAGGAATTCTTTTCTATAATATATGTAGACGCAGTAAATAAAGCATGGACTTTTTATCCAGATTATATAGTACAAGATAGTAAAAATAATATTTGGATTATAGAAACAAAAGGTGGAGAAGATTTAAAAGGAAATTCAAAAAATATAGATATCAAAGTAGAAAATAAATATCAAGCATTAAGAAATTATGCAAAAAATCACAATTTGAAATGGGGATTTGTTAGAGACATTGGACAAGAATTATATTTAAGTTCATCAAATGAATATGTAGAAAATATGAAAGATAAATCTTGGAAAAATATAAATGAGATATTTTAAAACAGGATATGTGGTAAAAAATAAATATGATACTACAAGTGAAAGAGAACATACAATAAGTAGGGCAAGTAATTGATTTGAAAGTTACTTGTCCTTTGTGATATAATTACAATAGAAAATAATAAGTTGTAGAGGAGATGGATTTTAAATGGAAGTTTGGGATTTATATGATGAAAATAAAAATGTAACTGGTAAGTATTGCTTAAGAGGAGAGGAAATTCCTGAAAATCTTTATCATTTGGTTGTTCATGTATGGATAAAAAATGATAAAGGAGAATATTTAATTTCTCAAAGAGCAGAAGATAGACCTACATTTCCATTGATGTGGGAGTGTGTAGGTGGTTCTATATTAAAAGGTGAAAATAGTCTACAAGGTGCAATAAGAGAAACAAAAGAAGAAGTTGGAATTGATTTAAAAAAAATTGAAGGAAATTTAGTTTATAGTAAAGTAAGAAAAATAAAAAATAAAAATAATATTATGGATGTATGGTTATTTAAGTATAATGGAGTAGTTGAATTAGAAAAAGCAACAACTAATGAAGTAAGGGATGTTAAATGGATGACAAAAGAACAAATAAGAGAATTATTTGAAGCTGATAAATTAGTTAAAACATTAGATTATTTCTTTCGAGATATTAATATTTAAATATCTCAAAAAATTACAAGTTTAAGAGTAGATGTTTTAATATTTACTCTTAATTTAGGAAAAAAGTTATTGAATATTTTTTCTAATATGAAATATACTATTAACACAAAGTGTGTTAATACACAAAAAAAGTAAAAATATAATTGACTAAATTAGTCATTTTTGTTATACTGTTAACAGAAAGTGTGTTTACACACAAAAAAAGTAAATGGAGACTGTAAAATGGAGATAGATAGAGATTTATATTTAACAAAGTTAAAAAGTAAAAGAAATAATAAAATGATTAAAATTATTACAGGACTTAGAAGAAGTGGAAAATCATATTTATTAGATCCAATGTTTAAAAATTCATTATTAGATGATGGAGTAAAAGAAGATCATATTATAAAAGTTGATTTAGATTCTATTGAAAATAGAGAATTAACAATAGATGGATTAAAATTATATGAATATATTATGAATAAAATTAAAGATGATAATACATATTATATTCTTCTTGATGAAATTCAAAAAGTAAAAGATTTTGAAAGTGTTTTAAATAGCTTTTTGAGAAAAAAAAATTTAGATGTTTATGTAACAGGTAGCAATTCAAAATTTCTTTCTACAGATATTATTACAGAATTCAGAGGTAGAGGAGATGAAATTAGAGTTTATCCTCTTTCATTTTCAGAATTTTATAATGTGTATGAAGACAAAAAGAAAGCATTAAAAGATTATATGACTTATGGTGGAATGCCTTATACATTATATTTGAAAACGACAGAAGAAAAAAGTGAATATTTAAATAATTTATTTAAAAATACCTATTTAAATGATATTGTTGAAAGAAATAAAATACAGAGAGAAGATATATTAGAATCTATTATCAATATGCTATCTTCATCGGTTGGATCTTTAACAAATCCAAAGAAGTTGTGTGATACTTTTATAAGTAATGGATATACAGATGTGAATAGGAACACAATAAATTCATATATAAATTATTTACAAGATGCATTTTTAATAAATAAGGCAGAAAGATATGATATAAAAGGGAAAAAATATATTACAACACCGTCTAAATATTATTTTACAGATGTAGGTTTGAGAAATGCAAGACTAAATTTTAGGCAACAAGAAGAAGAACATTTAATGGAAAATATAATCTATAATGAATTATTAGTTAGGAATTATAATGTTGATGTAGGAGTTATTGAACGATTTGAAAAAGATAATACAGAAAAAACAATAAGAAAACAATTAGAAGTGGATTTTGTATGTAATCAAGGAAGTAAAAGATATTATATTCAATCTGCTTTTGCAATTCCAAACAAAGAAAAGATGGAACAAGAGCAAAAATCTTTGGTTAATATAGATGATAGTTTTAAAAAGATAATTATTGTTAAGGATGATATAAACCTTTGGAGAAATGAAGCAGGAATTTTAATAATCAGTTTAGAAGAATTTTTATTAAATGTAAATAGTTTAGATTTATAATCATCTCGACAACTAGTAATTTATCGCTGAAATTAAAATTTATTGTTAGGAGATATATCTTATGAAAAAGAAAATATGTATTGGTATTGGAATAGTTTTGATAATACTTATAATTGCAGGAATTATAACAAATTATGCAGATACTGGCAGAGTAACAACAGGACACGAACCAAAGTATTGTATTAAAATAGTTAGTGATGATGGTGGCAAGGTAACCTATTGGGGATTAGGTTATAAAGTTATTAGATATGTTGGAGTATCTCCAAAGGAACCTTATGAAAGTAATATCGGTGTAAAAATGGGAAATTGGTTTATGAAATATGAATTGCCAATTGATAACGAAAAAAACAATAAAACGAATATAGATATAAAAGGGTTAGATGATTTTTACAACATAGAATTAACAAAAGAAAATGATATAAGAAAGTTGAGTAAAGAATATAATTCTTTTGATGCTCAAAAAGATAATTGTTTTGTGATAGGAGCAATGGTTCATAACGATAACTTATATAGTGAATTTATGGAAAACTATAAAAACAGGATTAGTTCATTTATTAGAGTAGCACAAAATACAGTTGAAGGAGATTTAATAATATATGATATTTTGTATTATAAAAATACAGATAAATTGTATTTAGTTACTGACGACACAAGAGATAAATTTTCATCACCAGAAGATAGAAATATAGAGTTAAAAGAATTTAAAAATATTTCAGAATATAATTTTGAAAACCATTTATATTGGATTTTATATAATGAAGAAGTAAATGATGATAACTTTAATACAGATAATGTCTTTATAATTACAACAATTAACTAGCAACACAAATTACATGTATAGAGGAGTTAATAGTTATGAAAAAGTATAGAATTGCATCAATATTGATGATTATACACGGAGCATTTATGGAAATTGGAGGGTGTTTATGTCTTATTCCTATATTTATTATGAGTAGTGATAAATTTGATATAAATCAATACTTTTCATTTATAGTTCCATATTTTCAAAATAATATGAATTTAATGCTTATAATGGGAGCAATTTATGGAATTGTGAGAATTATAGGAGCGATTGGATTATGGAAAAACAAAATGTGGGGATTAGTATTATCAATAATAAATTGTACTATTACAATGGCTTTAATGATGTTTATGCTACCAGCAGGGATAATGGATGGAATACTTGCTTGTAGTGCTTTAATTGTAATTCTAGTGCAATATTTTGGAGATAAAAAAATAATTCAAGAATAACGTAAAATTACAATAAGTAGGGCAAGTAATTAATTTGAAAGTTACTTGTCCTTTATGATACAAATCTATTTAAAATGAAAAAATTTTAAAAAAATAAAAATAATTTGAAACTTTATCAAAAGTTACTTGTCTATATAAGTGAAAGCAGGTAGAAAAATGGAGAAAGATTTAGATAAAAAATTATATAATGATTATTTAAATGGAGAAAAACAAGCCTTTGAAATTTTGTATAAAAAATATAAAAGTAGAATTGAATATTTTATTTGTAATATTGTAAAAGATTATCATAAAGCAGAAGATATAACACAAGAAACATTTATATATATTATGAAAAATAGAATGAAAGAAAATAGCTCATTCAAATATTATATTTATATGGTAGCTAAAAGTAGATCTATTAACTACATAAATACAGAAAAAAGAAGAAAAGAACTTATGGAAGGATATTTCTTAAATAGTTCAGAGAAAATGGAAAAAGATGTATTAGAATTGATCGAAAAGGAAGAAACAAAGAAAGAAGTATTAGATTCGATAGAATTACTAGATGAGAAATACAAAAATGCAATATATTTAGTAAAAATTGAAGAATTATCTTATGAAGAAACAGCAAGGATATTAGGACAAACTCTCCAAAACACAAAGAACTTAATCCATAGAGGTAAAAAGGAGTTAAGAAAAATCCTGCTAAAGAAAGGATTTGATAATATGAATAAAATAGTAAAACTAGGTATTATAATAATTTGTATCACAATAAGTTTAACAGGAATAACATTTGCAGGAGTTACAATTTATAATACATTTATAAAAAAACAAGATAAGATGGAAACAAGAGGATTATTTGATGATGGTAGAGGATATACAGATTATGAAAATGATTTAATGGCTAATGATATGATTTGGCAGAGTGATGTAAGATTATATTATAGAGCAATAACAAATTCTAAAGATTACGAAAAATATAAATTAAGAATATCAGCATTTCCAGAAGTTTCAGATATTAATTTCGATGAAAACTTTGTTATAATTATTGCTAATGAAAATTTTAGAGATTTCGATGAAATTGATATGGAAATTTCAAATATTTATGCTGATGAAACTACAACTAATGTCATAATGAAACAAAAGGAAAATGCAGATATGAATGACACAACAAATGTATGGTATGCTATTGTTGATAAATCGCAATTAAAAGATAATGTAAAAATAACAATAGAACACAAAAATTTTAGTAATGATAATTTTACCAAAATATCAGAATTGCCTTCAGACTATTCTGTTAATGATGCAATAGAAGATGGATGTTTTACATTAAAAAATAATAAAATTGTATCAGCTAATGAAAATCAATTAGATGAATTTATGGAAGAAACAAAAAAAGGAGAAAAATGTTTTATAAGAATATATAGTAATTATAATGAAGAAGTTAATATAAAAGATGTAAACTTTGAAAATGGAATATATTATACTGATGAAATAGTTTTAGATACTGGAAGAAAATATCATAATACATATAAAAAATTAGAAAAAAAAGAAATAAAGAATGGAGAATATAAAGATATAGAATATGTATTTTTGGAAGGAAGAAATTCTAATGGTGGAGTGCCTTTAGTGATTATTCAGAATTGGTTAGAAGAGTATAAAAAAGAAAATGATCCATACTATAAAGCAGTTAGTAATTTAGATAACACAATATTTTTGACAGACTTTGAAAATTATGTACCTAATAATAATGATATAGAAATTACAGAGAAAAAAGCAAAAGAGATTGCTCAAAAAGGGTTTGAAGAATCAAAAATTAGAATTGCTAGAGAAGGAACTGATGACATTGATTCAGAAACGGTAAAAATAGAGGAAGTTGTTGCAAATAATTATTTTACAAGATATTATTATCAAGGAAATGAATTTTATAATAATATAAAAAGAAACTGTTATGCTATCCAAAGACAAAATGATATGGGGTGTGGAGTTACGATTTATGTTGATGTCTCAACAGGTCTGATAATTGCAGGTAGAGCCTTTGGAGATTAATGATAGATGTTACTACAGGAAAAATAATTCGTGGGAAAGAAACAGAATTAGTTGAAAAGAAGTAAAAGATAAATCATTAATTTTTTTCTCAGATTGAAAAAATATATATTTAGTCGTAAACTAATCTTGAGGTGAAAGAAGATGGTAGAATATATAGAAACGATAAAAAATCTGTTAGGAAAAGAAAAATTTAGTCAATTGTCAGATAAGTTATTTAAAGAAGTAAATAGAAGATATAGGAAAATTAGTATTAAAGAAGCTACTAAGATAGTTGAATTTAATTTAGCAAATATTCTTGTAATTGGAGTAGAAAAGGCAAGAGGAATTAAAAATGAAGAATTAATAAAAGTAATTAACTGGTATAATATAGGCTCAAGATCGTTTTTACTAGAAAAGCAGATAAATAATTTTGAAAAGAGCAATTCCGAATATATTGAATTAATAATAAAAAAAGTAATGGAAGATAAAGAAAGAATGAAAAGTAATATGTAAAAGTGTTACTTTTTATTTTTTTTCTCAACTATTATAAAAATTTATGAATTCTTATAATTGATAGGGGTGAGAAAATTGGATTCACAACAATGTAATAAGATTTTAAAAATAATATTAGGAAAAAAGAAATATTTTAGACTTTTAGACTGTACAGTAGATTGCTTAAATAAAGTATTAGGGGAAGAACACCCTATACAAATAGGCGTGTTTTTTTCACATATTGCAAATATGATGATTGTATATTTGAGTGTATTTTTAACTAAAAATAACGATTTAAGTATATTTGAATCAATATTAAATCCATATTATAAAAATTATATTGTACAGAAATCAATTAAAGAATTTTATGATGTTTACAAAGAATATATAGAAGAGGTTAAAAATTATATAAGTAAAATGAATTCATTTAAATAAAGTATATAACGAAATTTTATTAGAATATAAAGAAATTCCACATAAATACACTTATGTGGAATTTAGAAAAATAAAAGTAAAAAAATGAAGTAAAAAATTCTACATAAA
>CAPNAQ010000040.1:0-11658 GCA_948663505.1 uncultured Clostridia bacterium
TTAACCTCCTTTCACATCTTTATTTTATATTATTGATTTTTATTGCACGAAAATATTTGCAACTATAGAATAAAAATTATTGAAATATATTAAAATTTTTTTGAATAATAATATTATTATTGATGTTTTTATATTAACATAAAAAGGTAACAATTACAACATTTTTTGTAATTATTACCTTTATTATAATATCTTTTTGTAAATTAATGTCTATGCAAGTCGAAAAAGATTCTATTTTGTATCAAAATATGAACTAATCTCCTCTAAACTATCAAATTCATTTTGTCTAAAAATATCATATAAAACAATTGATACAGAATTAGAAAGATTTAGAGATCTTAATGTAGGTCTCATTGGTATTCTTATTGTATTATTTATATATTTTTGTAAAATGTCCTCAGGCAATCCTTTTGTTTCTTTACCAAATAAAATAAAAATCTCTTCCATACCTTTATATTCAGGCTCGCAATATACATGTTTTCCCTTTGTAGTAACAAAAAACATATTATTTTTATCTGGATTATATTTTTCTAAAAATTTTTTAAAAGATGTATGCTCTTCTATATTTAATTTATCCCAGTAATCTAAACCTGCTCTTTTTACAGCCTTTTCATTTATACTAAATCCTAATGGATGTACCAAATGCAATTTAGCTCCTGTTGCAGCACATGTCCTTGCTATATTTCCTGTATTTTGTGGTATCTCTGGTTCAACTAAAACTACATTTAACTTCACAACAATTACTTCCCTCCATTTTATTTATTTAATTATTAAAATTGATAATATATTAACTCTCATAAAAATCTATTTCATAAATAACATTTGCCTTACATATTCATATAAAATAACACCAGTAGCAACAGAAGCATTTAAACTTTCAGTTTTACCAATCATAGGAATTTTGACCTTTATATCTGAAATATTTTGAATATTCTGTTCAACTCCATTAGCCTCATTACCAATAACAATAACTTTTTTATTAAACTTCAAATCATATACACTATTCTCTGTTTGTAAAGATGTGACAACTAAATCAAATTTATGTTTTTTAATTTCCTTTAATGATTTATCCAAATTCTCACATTCTATAATTCTAACTCTAAAAATAGCTCCCATTGTAGAACGAACAACCTTTGGACTATAACAATCTGCTGTTCCCTTTGATACTAGCACTTGATTTAATCCTACACTATCAATAGTCCTTAAAATTGTACCTAAATTTCCTGGATCTTGAATATCATCTAATGCAACAATAATATCTTGAGAATAATCTATTTGAGTTTGATTATTATTTATTCCAATTATTGCTAACATTCCTTGAGGTGCATTTACATCAGTAATACTACTAAAAATCTTCTCAGTAACATAAACACACTCATATTTTGCTATTTCATACATTAAATCTTTTGGTATATTTGCCACATTTTGACAATTATCACAAATCACAATGTGTTTTATATCAGCCTTTTCTTCAATAGCTTCTTTTATTAATTTAATTCCTTCAATAATAAACTCCTTATTTATATCCCTATACTTTTTATCTTTTAATTTTTTTATATGTTTTATAAATTCATTATCTTTACTTGAAATTACTTGCATATATCTACTCCTTTGCATGCCAAAAAAGGACGCCCCTTTTGTCACGCTTCTATCACAAATTTTAAAAACTCAATAACATCATTTAATATCTGTCTTTCATTAGTAGTTCCAATTTCTAGAGTAATCATAGGTTTAATACCTGGAGAGAATTTTACTCTATTTTTATATCTATCAATCAATTTAGGAATATCAATATCAAACTTGCTTTGCTCAAAAGTAAGTACTACAGAAGTTCTTTTACTTGATATTTTACTTATACATAATGGTTTTGATAAATACTTAATTCTTGCTATATCTAATAAATTCTCTAATTCTGATGGCATATTACCAAATCTATCTATTATTTCATCAACAACATTTTGTATATCTTCTTCTTTTCTACATAATGCTATATTCTGATATACTTCTATTTTTTGTGCTGAGTCTAAAATGTATTCATCAGGTATGTAACTTGTGACATTTAAGTCTATTTGAATATCTATTTCTGGTTCTACTTCTATTCCTTGCATTTCTTTTACTACTTCATCTAATAAATTACAATATGTATCATATCCTACTTGTTCTAAATGTCCAGATTGGATTTCTCCAAGTAGACTTCCTGCTCCTCTTATTTCTAAGTCTCTCATTGCTATTTTAAATCCTGATCCAAATTCAGTAAATTCTTTTATTGCTTTTAATCTTTTGTCTGCAACTTCTGATAACATTTTATCTTTTCTATATGTTATAAATGCATATGCTTGTCTGTTTGATCTTCCTACCCTTCCTCGTATTTGATATAATGCTGCTAATCCCATTCTATCTGCATTTTCTACTATTATTGTATTTGCATTTGCAATGTCTATTCCTGATTCCAATATTGTTGTACATACTAATACATTTGATTTTTTTTCAATAAAGTCTTTCATTATTTCTTCTATTTGTGTTCCTGCCATTTGCCCATGTGCATATAATACTTCTGCTTCTGGTACTAATCTTGATATTTCATCTGCTTTTTTTTGTATATTTTCTACATTGTTAAAAATATAAAATACTTGTCCTTCTCTTTCTAATTCTTTTGTTATTGCTTCTTTTATTACTTCTTGGTCATATTCTAACACATATGTTTGCACTGGTTTTCTATTTTGTGGTGGCTCATATATTACAGACATATCTCTTATTCCTACAATTGACATGTGCATTGTTCTTGGTATTGGTGTCGCTGTCATTGTTAGTACATCTATATTTGATTTATATTGTTTTATTTTTTCTTTTGATTTTACTCCAAATCTGTGTTCCTCATCAATTATCAATAGTCCTATATCTTTGAATTCTATATCTTTACTTAATATTCTATGTGTTCCTATTACAATATCAACTTCTCCAAGTTTTAATTTTTTTATTACTTCCTTTTGATATTTTTGACTTTTAAATCTATTTAATATTTCAACTTTTATTGGAAAATCTTTCATTCTGTCTCTAAATTCTTCATATTGTTGTTGTGCTAAAACTGTTGTTGGTACTAAATATGCTACTTGTTTATGATCCATTACTGCTTTAAATGCTGATCTTATTGCAACTTCTGTTTTTCCATATCCGACATCTCCACATAAAAGTCTATCCATAGGTCTTTGATTTTCCATATCTTTTTTTACTTCTTCTATACATCTTAATTGATCATCTGTCTCTTGGTATGGAAATTGTCCTTCAAATTGTTGTTGCCATGGTGTGTCTTTACTAAACGCATATCCTTTTGATTTTTCCCTTTTTGCATATAATTCTATTAATTCTCTTGCAACAGCTCTTAAATTATTTTTTACTTTTTCCTTTGTTTTTAACCAATCTTTACTTCCTAAACTATTTACAGGTGGATTGATACTATCTCCTCCTGTGTATTTTCTTATTGTATCTAATTGATTTGTTGGTACATATAATATTGCGTCATTTTTATATTTTAATTTTATATAATCTTTGGTTGTACCATCTGCGGTAATTGTATTTATTCCAACAAATATTCCTATTCCGTAATTTTTATGAACTACATAATCACCTATTTTTAAATCTGCAAATACTACTTTTTCTCCTTCTTTATATGCCTGATTTGCAAATGTTTTCTTCCTTTTGCCCCCATCTATTAAATCATCTGCTGATATTACTATCTGATTTATTTCAAAGTTTTCATATCCTTCTGTCATTTTTCCTATTGAAATTGTTACTATATTCTCTGTAGATTTTACTATTATTGTTTTATCTAATTTTTCTTCAATTTTACATATAATTTCTTGTTTCTCAAATAATTCTTTTAGTTTCTTAGCTTTTTCTTTTGTTTGTACAATTACATATATACTCTTTTTTTCTTTGTTCCATTTTTTTATATCATCAAATAAGTTTTCAATTTCGCTTTTATAATAATTAATTTCTCTATATTCAAAATTATATCTTTCTGCTTGTTTTTTTGTAATTGTATCTTGTTTTTCCAAATATATTAATTGATTTTTGTTTTCTAAATATTCTATATCTAACATTGATATATTTTTTAATGCTTCTGGTACTATTTTCTCTTTTTCTATAAGATTTTTTATTAAGTTATTTGTATCTTGTATTATGTTTTTTTCTCTTTGTTCTATTTTTCCTATTTCATCTATTAGTATTAAATAATTCTCAGATAAATATTCAATTAATGTTTGACTTTTTAAATAAAATTCATTAAAATATTTGTCTATTTTGCTTAAATAGTTCCCTGCTTTTATTTGTTCTATATCTTCTTGTAATATTTCTTCTTGTTTTCCTTCTGCTATGTTTTTTAAGATTCTTTCACATATTTTTTCTATTGAATCTTCTAATATGTATTCATGTGCTGGATATATCTTTACTTTTTCTATATTGTTTATTGATCTTTGACTACTTATACTGAAATTTCTTATTGAATCAACTTCATCTCCCCATAATTCTATTCTTACACCTGTTGATTCATTTACTGATATATCTATTATTCCTCCTCTTATACTAAATTGACCTCTTCCTTCTATTAAATCACTTCTTGAATATCCCAAATTTACTAATTTTTTCTTTATCTCCTCAAGATTACATATATCTCCTATTTTGAATTCTAGTATATTTCTAAATAGTATATCTTTTGATGGTAATTTCTGCATTAGTGCTTCTATTGTTGTTACTATTATTAAATTTTTGTTTTCTTTAATTTTATTTAATGTTTCTATTCTTTCATATGGTAATTCTTTACTCTCTGCTACATAGTCATATGTTACTATTTCTTTTTTGGGAAAAAATACCACTTTGTCTTTTTCAAATGTTTGTATGTTTTCTATTATTTTTTTTGCTTGTATTTCATTGTATGTTACTAGCAATATTGGCTTTTTATTGTATTCATGTATTCCTGTTAATAGTTGTGCCATTCCAACGCTAGTTAAGCCCGATATTGATATCGGACTTTTTTGCGTTTCTATTTGTTTACTTAAATTTATAAATTTTGATGATTTGCCTAGCTCTCCTATTATTGTATTCACTTTTTTATCATTCCTTTTTATTTTTTGTCAATATATTTGCTATTATAACATATATATTTTATAATTTCTAGATATTTTTATTTTTTCTATTGCAATTTTATGTAAATTATGTTAAAATAATATAGACATTAATATTTATTTTTACCCCATTTTTTTGGGGAGAAAGGAACTCTATGAATAAAATAAGCATAATTAGTACTTCTTCGTATTGCAAAAATTGCAATGGGCTATGTTGGGATAAAAATAATAAAAAAACCCAAGAAAATGCCAGAAAGAAGTTTGGAACGATTCCAAACAAATGTGTTATTTCTAGCACGGGTAAGGACTTATGTCCTCACCAAGGCGTATAATAATCAAGCTGAAGATACTGACATGAGTCAGTATCTTCTATTTTTTTACATTTTAACCACTAATTTATCAAATTTAGAATTAATATAATTTTGAAGCTTATCCATAAAAACTTGAGGTTCAATCTCCTTTTTAGCCACCATGTCTAGGCCTTTCTCCCAACTAGCAGTAAGTTTAGGATTAAGCATATCTGGCATAGAACCATAAACAATGTCATAAATAAACTCGCCCTTATTAGAAGGTGTAATAATTTGAGTTTTCTTATTAATATCAATATAATTTATTTTTTCCAACTTTTCAATAATGCCACCTCTAGTAGCACTAGTACCAATTCCTGCACCTTTAATTTGTTCACGAAGTTCCTCATCTTCAATAAGCTTTCCTGCATTTTCCATGGCAAGAATAATTGAACCAGAATTATACCTCGAAGGAGGTGACGTTTCAGCCTCTTTTGTTTCAAAATTTCTTACAAGCAATTTTTGATTTTTCTTCAAACTTTTTAATATTTCTAAGCTATTTTCATCTGACTTATCCACACTTTGTTGTTCTTCTGTGGATTTTATCTCATCATTTTTTTCATTTAATGATTTATTTTCAGTTTGATTTTTCTCTTGTTTTTGTTCATTTGATTTTGCAATTTCTAGATATCCCTGTTTTATACATACTTTTCCACTTACAAAAAAAGTTTCATTTTCAACATTTACTGTAACCTGAACTTTATTAAATTCAGCTGGTGGATAAAAAATTGCTAAAAATCTTTTTACAATAAGTTTATATATTTTCTTTTGTAAATCTGGCAATTTTTCATAATTTTCATAACCTTGTCCTGTTGGAATAATTGCATAGTGGTCTGTAATTTTGCTATCATTAACATATTTAGTTTTTGCCAAATTATTAGTTGGATATTTTTCATCTATCATTTTTTTAATATAACCTTGAACTTCTCCATCTTTATACCCTTTGGCAATACCATTTAAATTTTTAGAAACTTCTTTTGCAACTGCTGTTGATAATACTCTCGCATCAGTTCTTGGATATGTCACTAATTTTTTTTCATACAAATTTTGAATAATCTCTAATGTCTCATCAGGTTTTATTTTAAACCTTTTAGTACATTCATTTTGAATTTCTGCTAAATTAAATAGCAATGGTGCATTTTCTTTTTGTTTAGACTTTTTTAATTCTGATACTATTGCTTCTTTTCCTTGAAGTAAAATAATAAAATTTCTTGCATCTTTTTCAGATTTAAAACCTGTATCACTATATAATAAAGGAGATTCAAAAACTTTTGATTTCTCATTTACTTTCCATTCTGCTTTAAATGATTGATTCTCATCTCCAAATTCACCAATAATTTTGTAATATTTTGTTTTAACAAAATTCCTAATTTCTCTTTCTCTTGATACTATCATACCAAGAACACAAGTCATAACTCTTCCAACAGAAATAGATGCTTTTTCTTCATTTATTTTGTTAGCTAAACTTCTTCCATGTGTTATTGATAGTAATCTTGAAAAATTTATTCCTATTAAATAATCTTCTTTAGCCCTTAAATAAGCACTATCTGACAAGCTATCATATTCTGATTGATCCTTAGCTTCCTTTATACCTCTTAAAATCTCTTCTTCTGTTTGAGAATCAATCCATACTCTTTTTACCTTTGATTTAGGATTAGGCTTTGCCATCATCATTACTAATCTTTGGATATATTCTCCTTCTCTTCCAGAGTCTCCTGCATTATATATTTCTTCTATGTCTTCTCTCTGCATTAAATTTTGTACAATATTAAATTGATTTTGAACATTTGGTATTATTTCATATTTCCACTCTTTAGGAATAAATGGAAGAGTATCCAATCTCCAAAATTTCAACTTTTCATCATATTTATCTGGATAACTCATTGTCACTAAATGCCCTACACACCACGTTATAATCCATTCTTCAGATTCTAGATATCCATTTTTTCTATTTGTATTAATTTTTAGAGCTTTAGCAAACTCCATTGCTACTGATGGTTTTTCCGTTATTAATAATTTTTTGCTCATTTTATCATCCTTTTTTTATAATTGTTGAGAACATTAATTATAATGATTAAATAGATACTCTCTTGCAGTTTCATATATTTTATTATATTTTTTCATTGTTTCTTCATCCTTAAATATAAATCTCTTATATAACTTTTCAAGGTAATTATTATCTTTTATTGTCTTTAAACTCTCGCTAAAATATAAATCATATACAAATGCAAAATGCCCTACAAGGATATCTGCACTTGTATTTCTTTTTTTGTAGTCTATATATTTATCATTCATAAACTGTCTATAAATTTCTTCTGTTATTTTATCATTTGATAAATCTTCTTTTTCCCATAAAGCTTTTTTGTCACCTACTGTTAGAACATAAAAAATGTCAGTTTTATCAGCATCTCTTATTACTTTCGCATGTAAATTTTGTTTTTCTGTCAAGCCTTCTTCTATTCTTGCTCTATTATGATTTAAAATTGACAACTTTATTATGTCATCATATTTATCATCTTCTATAAATTCCCTAATAAGACCATCCTGAAATAATACTTTAACACCATATTCTCCATGATTTATGCTATCTTTATCTACAAATGTATTAAATAATCTAATTTGTTCAAACCTTCCTATATCATGTAATAATCCTATCAGCTCTGCCAGTTCTACATCTTCTTTGCTTAAATTTAAGCTTTCAGCTAACTTCTTTGCAATTTGTGATACTCTTTCTATGTGTGATATTTTTATTTTTACTTTTTCATCATTTGGATTATAATTTTTCACATATTCTTTAAATACCTTTTTTGCTTTTAATATATCTATTGACATTTTATCTACCTTCTTTACTTTTTTATTTTCATTCATTTTATCACACTTTATTTTATTTTTGAAGTACTATTTTTTATTTAAGTTTTGTTACTGTATAATGGTTCTAATATTGCTATTTAATTAAAATGTTGATATATAAATATTTATAAATCCATTATACAATAACTTTGTTTTTTTATAGCTATAAATTTAATTATATAGAAAAAGATATATTCTTACCAAAACCGAAACTTAAAAAAATAAATAACTTGAAAAAGAAGCACTTTTAATATATAATAGTCTAAAATTAAGAAAATAATTAATAAATGTTACAAGAGAAAGGAGACAAAAAATTATGACATACAACCATAACGAAATAGAGAAAAAATGGCAAAAATACTGGGAAGAAAACAAAACATTTTACACAGATGTATGGGACTTTACAAAGCCAAAATACTATGTATTAGACATGTTTCCATATCCATCAGGACAAGGACTACATGTAGGGCATCCAGAAGGATATACAGCAACAGACATTATATCAAGAATGAAAAGAATGCAAGGATATAATGTATTACATCCAATGGGATGGGACGCATTTGGTTTACCAGCAGAGCAATATGCCATAAAAACAGGAAACCATCCAGCAGGCTTCACAAAAAAAAATATAGAAACATTTAAAAGACAATTAAAAATACTTGGGCTTTCTTTTGACTGGGATAAAGAAATATCTACATGCGATCCTAATTACTATAAATGGACTCAATGGATATTTAGTAAATTATATGAAGATGGATTAGCTAGACTTGTTGAAATGCCTGTTAACTGGTGTGAAGAACTAGGATGTGTATTATCAAATGATGAAGTAATAAATGGAAAAAGTGAAAGGGGCGGATATCCAGTTATTCGTAAGAATATGAAACAATGGGTTCTAGATATTCCTAAATATGCTGAAAAATTATTAGAAGGGTTAAATGAAATTGATTGGCCTGAATCAACAAAAGAAATTGAGAGAAACTGGATTGGAAAATCAGTTGGAGCAGAAGTCAAATTTAAAATTGCTAATAGTAATGATTTAGAATTTACTGTATTTACAACAAGACCTGATACTTTATTTGGAGCAACATATTGTGTACTATCTCCTGAACATGAATTAGTATCTAAAATTACAACATCTGAACAAAAACAATTAGTTGAAAATTATATTAAACAAGCTGCATCTAAATCTGATTTAGAAAGAACAGAATTAAATAAAGATAAAACTGGAGTATTTACAGGAAGTTATGCAATAAATCCTGTAAATAACGAAAAAATTCCTATCTGGATTTCTGACTATGTTCTTGTAACATATGGTACAGGTGCAATCATGGCAGTTCCTGCACATGATCAAAGGGATTATGAATTTGCAACAAAATTTGGAATTAATATTATACCTGTATTAGAAGGTGGAGATATTTCAAAAGAAGCTTTTATTGGAGATGGATTACATATAAATTCTGAATTCTTAAACGGTTTAAATAAAGAAGATTCGATAAATAAAATAATTGCATGGTTAGAAGAAAAACATATTGGAAATAAAAAAGTAAATTATAAATTAAGGGAATGGATTTTTGCAAGACAACGTTATTGGGGTGAACCAATTCCAATCGTATTTGATGAAAATGGAAATTCTTATGTTTTACCTGAATCTAAATTACCTTTAGTATTACCTGAACTTGAAGATTATAGTCCTTCTAAATCAGGAGATTCTCCATTAGATAAGGCTACAGATTGGGTTAATACCACATTTAAAGAAAAATCTGTAAAAAGAGAAACTAGTACAATGCCAGGAAGTGCTGGTTCAAGTTGGTACTTCTTAAGATATATAGATCCTAAAAATAATGATGATTTTGCAAATCAAGAATTACTAAAACATTGGATGCCTGTTGATTTATATATGGGAGGACCAGAACATGCTGTTGGACACTTATTATATGCAAGATTTTGGAATGAGTATCTATTTGATAAAGGATTATCCCCTGTAAAAGAACCATTTGCAAAACTGAGACATCAAGGTATGATTTTAGGACCAAATGGTGAAAAAATGAGTAAATCTAAGGGAAATGTTATCAATCCTGATGATATGGTTAAAGAATATGGTGCAGATAGTTTAAGAGTCTATGAAATGTTTATGGGCCCAATAGATGCAGCAAAACCTTGGGATCCTAATGGAATTGATGGTTCTAAAAAATTCTTAGATAAAGTTTGGAGATTATATACAGAATCTAATAAAATTCAAAATGCAGAAAATAAAAACTTAGAGAAAGCTTATCATTACACAGTAAAAAAGGTTACAAATGATTATGAGACAATGAATTTTAATACAGCAATTTCTCAAATGATGATTTTTATAAATTCTGTTAATAAGGAAAATATTTTCCCTATAGAATATGCCGAAGGATTTCTAAAATTATTAAACCCTGTGGCTCCCCATATAACAGAAGAACTATGGAATATTTCACTTGAGCATAATAATACAATAAGTTATGAAAAATGGCCTAAATATGATGAATCAAAAACTATAAATGATAAAATAACTCTTCCTATACAATTTAATGGAAAATTAAAGACTACTATAACAATTTCTTCAGATGAAGATGAAGAATCTGTTAAGAATAAGGTTCATAATGCAATAGATTCTAAATTAGATGGTAAGTTTATTGTTAAAGAAATTTATGTTAAAAATAAAATTTATAATATTGTTGTAAAATAAGTTTAATTACACTTTTATGATATAATTTTTATTATTTTTTAATTATTTGCCCTATTGAATTAAAAAGTCCAATAGGGTTTTAAAATACTTAAAATGCTTGAACTTTTGAATTTAAATAATAGATTTCATTATCATGCTTATCTAATCTGTCTTTATGAGAATTTAAAGTATTATCTACTGAATCAAATTTAGTTATATGTGATGTAACAATCTCTAATAGCATTTGAATTTTATTACCATGTTCATATTCAATTCTTGCAACAGTTTGACTTATTTTTCTTACTTCAATTTTTGTTTGTTCTAGTTCTTCTTTTAATTCTTTCTGTCCATTAAATAGCTCTTCCTGTCCTTTCTTCAAGTCCAATAATATTTTGTCTCTCTCTTCTTGTCCTTTCTTTAAATCCAATAATATTTTGTCTTTCTCTTCTTGCCCTTTCTTTAAATCCAATAATATCTTGTCTCTCTCTTTTTGTCCTATCTTTAAATCCAATAATATTTTGTCTTTCTCTTCTTGTCCTATCTTTAAATCCAATAATATTTTGTCTCTCTCTTCTTGTCCTTTCTTTAAATCTAATAATATTTTGTCTCTCTCTTCTTGTCCTTTCTTTAAATCTAATAATATTTTGTC
>CAPNAQ010000040.1:11756-12808 GCA_948663505.1 uncultured Clostridia bacterium
TCTCTCTCTTTTTGTCCTTTCTTTAAATCTAATAATATTTTGTCTCTCTCTTTTTGTCCTTTATTTAAGTCTAATAATAAATTATCTCTTTCTTTTTGTGTCATTATTCATACCTCCCTTCTTATTTATTCAGTTTAAAACTGTGTTTTCATTATATAATATCATATTAATAGTGTCAATAATAAAATTTCGACAAAATATGACTTTAGAAAATATTTTTATGTAATTTAAATTTAACAAAAGCTTAATATTCTTGTAATATTTAACTACATTTTATATTGTATAATATAATTTAATATATTTAATCTACTAATAAATTGACATAAAACAAACAAGGTATGTTTAAAATTTATAAAAATATATAAGTTACATAAGAAAGGATTTTTTATATGAGTATTGAATCTGATTTAAGAAAAGATGGAATAGAAGTATTAAAAAAATTAGATACATTAAAAGTTAACTCTATAGCGAGAAATGTATCAATTAAACTATGTGAAACATTTCCAAACTTTAATCTTAATCAAAATGAATTATTTATAAAATTATCAAGATTAAACATGTACATTGCAAAAATGCCTGAGGGAATGTCAGAAGCAAATTACTTTTATAAAAACTGTTCTATCTATTTTAATAAACATATCGCTGATGATGATATAGAAGAATTTGCAATACATGAATGTATACATTATGTTCAAGAAATAAAAGACAAGAAAAATTATTTAATAAGAATGGGACTTTGTGATTATACAGAATTTAAAATATATGGTTTAGGATTAAATGAGGCAGCAGTTCAACTTATGTCTTCTAAAGTACTAGGAATTCCAAAAGAATATGTAAAATATTTTAATATCTCATTTGAAACTACTAGTCCTTCTTATTATCCATTAGAATGTTGTTTAGTTAATCAGTTAGCCTATATTGTAGGAGAAGATATTTTATTTGAAAGTACAATAAATAGTAATAATATATTTAAAGAAAAATTGATAAAACTTACAAATTATAAAACATATATGGAAATTCAAAATTCTATTGATAAAATATTATTAATGGAA
>CAPNAQ010000041.1 GCA_948663505.1 uncultured Clostridia bacterium
TATAATTTATAGTTAATAATACAGAAAATAGATTAATTTAAGTAATTTTATATTAACTTTTTAATTGTAAAAAGCTTTCCATAAATCCATCTAAATCCCCATCTATGACTGCTTGAACATTACCTACTTCATAATTTGTTCTGTGATCTTTAACCATTGTATATGGGCAAAAAACATATGAACGTATTTGGCTTCCCCATGCAATTTCTCTTTGTTCACCTTTTAAGTCTTCTATTTTGTCTTTTTGTTCTTGTTCTTTTAAGTCAAATAATTTTGACTTTAACATTTTCATAGCTGTTTCTCTATTTTGAATTTGAGAACGTTCTGATTGACATGCCACTACTATATTTGTTGGTAAATGCGTTATTCTTACTGCTGATGATGTTTTGTTTATGTGTTGTCCTCCTGCTCCTGAGGCTCTATATGTGTCTATTCTTAAATCATCTAAATTTATGTTTATTTCTATATCATCTGTTATTTCAGGTAATACTTCAACAGATGCAAAAGATGTATGTCTTCGTCCTCCACTATCAAATGGTGATATCCTGACTAGTCTATGTACACCTTTTTCACTTTTCATATATCCATAGGCATTTTGTCCTACTATTTCAAATGTGACACTTTTTAAACCTGCCTCTTCCCCTTCTAAATAATCAAGTTCCTTTACTTCGTAATCATTTTTTGTTGCCCATCTTAGATACATTCTATAAAGCATTTCTGCCCAATCTTGTGACTCTGTTCCTCCCGCTCCTGGGTGTATTGTTACTATACTGTTGTTTGAATCATATTTTCCTGATAGCAATGTTTCTAATTCTAATTTTTCTAAGTTCTTTTGTTGTTTTCTTGTATTTTTTATAATGTCTGTAGCAATTTCTTCATCATATTCTATTTTTACTAATTCAGATAATTCAATTAAATTATTACATTCTTTTTCTAATTCTTTATATTTATTATATTTGTTTTTTACAGTCTTGATTTTTGACAGGACTTTGCTTGTATTTTCATTATTATTCCAAAATTCAGGATCACTGGTTTGATTTTCTAATTCTAATAATTCTTTTTCCAATCTTGGTATGTCAAAGTGAATCACCTAATTTCTTTATTTTTTCATATATTTGTTGAAGTTCTTTTATTGTTTCTTCAAGTTCTAGCATTTTATCACTCCTTTTATAAATACTATAAAATAACTGTTATACCAAAAGCATTTTTATATCATCAACTATTTGTTCTGAAGTAAGTCTGTTTTCTATTAAAATGTCTTTTACATCATATCTATCAATAAACTCTTTTTTTAATCCATAATTTTTAACTTTTATATATGCTGATCCATAATAGCTTGCAATATTAGCTCCAAATCCACCATCTAAAAGTCCATCTTCTAATGTAATTACTAGTTTATGATCTTTCTTTAATTCTTCTAATAATTCATTATCTAGTCCAGTTACATATCTTGGATTGATTAATGTTGGTGTAAATTCTAATTTTTCTTTAATTGTTTTTGACACATCTTCTCCTATTTGATAGAAATCTCCTGCTGCTATAATTGCAACTTTTTCTCCTTTTTCCTCTACTTTATATTTATTAATATTGCTATAATCTTCATCTGCTTTTCTTCCATCACATATTACTCCATTTCCAGGCATTAATATCATTACTGGATGTTCTTTTTGTTCAATAGACCATTCTAACATTGATATATATTCATCTTTGTTTGTTGGTGCAAGTATTACTAAATTTGGAATATGTGAAAATTCTGATATAGTAAATATTCCTAGATGAGTTACATCGTTTAATCCTGCAACTGATGTATTATTTAAAACTATTGTTGCTGGATTATTATTGATACATAAATCTTGTGATATTTGATCATATGTTCTTTGTATAAATGTAGAATTTGTTCCAAGTATCGGTTTTCCACCATTTTTTGCAATTCCAGAAATTAATGCTACTGCTTGTTCTTCAGCTATTCCTACATCTACAAATTGTTTTCCTGCTTGTTTTCTCTTTTCAATATTAAATCCAATAGTCTTTGGCATAGCTGCTGTTACTGCTACGACAGTTTTATCTTTTTTCATTTTATCTAATAAAAAATCTGCTGTTAATGTTGCATAATCTTCCCCATCTCCAAAATTAATAGTTGTTTTTGCTGTTTTTTCATCAAAAGGTACACACCAATGCCAATCTTCTTTATTTTGTTCTGCTATATTATATCCTCTTCCTTTTTGAGTATTAATATGAACTGCTATTGGATGGTCTATATCTTTGACTTTTTTAAATGTTTCTATCATTTTTTCAATGCTATTTCCTTCATTCTCATAAATATAATCTAACCCAAATGCTTTGAATAAATTGTTTTCTGCCATTCCATTTGTATTTCTTAATTCTTCTAAATTTTTATAAATTCCACCATGGTTTTCTGCAATAGATTGTTGATTATCATTTATAACTACAATAAAGTTTGAATTTAGTTCTGATCCTACATAATCTAATCCTTCAAAGGCTTCTCCCCCACTTAAAGAACCATCTCCAATAACTGCAATAATATTTTCATTATCTTCTTTTAAATCTCTTGCTTTTGCAAGACCTGATGCTAAACTTATTGAAGTTGATGTATGTCCTATATTAAATAAGTCATGTTCACTTTCTTCTGGATTTGTGTAACCTGATATATCTGAAAAATGTTCTTCATAAAGGTATCCATCTTTTCTTCCTGTTAGCATTTTATGTGTATATGTTTGATGTGATACATCAAATACAAATTTGTCTTTTGGAGATTCAAATACATAATGCATTGCTATAATTGTTTCTACCATACCAAAATTTGGTCCAAAATGCCCTCCTTTTTTTGTTAATCGATTCATTAATGCTCTTCTTACTTCTTCTGCTAATTTTTCTAATTCTTCTATGTTTAATTTTTTTACGTCCTCTGGGCTATTTATCTTTTCTAAATACATAATTTTTATTTCCTTCCTTTTTAATCAGTAATTTGTACTATAATAACAAATTTTTACATTTTTTACAATATATATACTCACTTATTTTCAAAATTATTTTTATATCTTTCTTTCATTTTATAATTACAATTGACATTCTTCTTTTAATATTCCTGTTTCAATATTTATGTATGTAACGGATTTTTCTTTAATATCAAATATTGTTACTCTTCCTTAATTTCTTTACTAAACTCATAATATTTTTTCCTTATAATTTTTATTATTGTTATAATATCATAAAAGCAGATAATTATCAAAGAACTATCTGCTTTTGTCGATTTAATTATCTATCAATACTATAAAATACTATTTATACTAATAATATCACGGATTATAGCGATTTATATTTATTGTATTATTAGTATTATTTTTGTATATGTTTTCTTATTTTTTGCAAACAAAATGCAAACAATGTTTACATTCGATTTTTAAATTATAATAAAAATGCCTAGGTGACAACGTACTTAACATACGCTTAACTTGTGGTTACCTCATCTAGGTCTTACTAAAAACATTTTACTATATCAAAACTTGTATGTCAAACATTTTTTGCTAAAAAATATTAAAGGTAAAGACCTAAATCTCTACCTTTTTTACCGTTGGCTATTTGGCAGGTGTGCCAAATCCTGCATCTCTTTTGACCTTTTCAGGTGCGTGGATATTTTTCCGTCTATTTCTTATAGTTTGGTTCCAAGTTCTTTTATTTAACTTCATTAATGTTATTATTGAATTTTTATTATGCTCATCATCTTGTCCTAATGCTAACTTTATAACAACTCTACCATTCTTTCCTATATCATCAATTTCTTTTAAGTATATCATTGTATCTTCATGTCTATTATCTTCAACTATATATTCTGGATTTTCAATTATGCTTTTAATATATGGTCTTAACTGTTTATATTCTTCTTCGTGAAATAATAGTATGTGTTCATATAGTCGTTCATCTGTTAAAATCACTTCTTCAGTTATTAACTTATCTTTATATATGCCTAATTTTTCCTTATCTAAATTTGTTATATATTGCAATTTAATATTTTCTTGTTGATTTTACAGCTCCCACTTATTGGTAGGGTTCACCTGATTTTTTAATTTTTCATTAACAAATTCATTTATAATACTTCTAATTGTCTCAATTTTTTCTCTTGTTGTTGTATCTTTATAATTGAATCTATCTATTAAAATATCTATATAATTATTTTCTTTTACTATTTTGTATGTTACATTAAAATTCAAATCAAATGTAAATGCTAATATGCAAACCCAAAAATCTAGTGGTGTTACTCTGTCATGAATATCAACACATTGTTTATTTTTTATTGTTTCAAATACTTTATCTGACAATGTAGCATTTTCCATATCTTCTATACTTTTAACTCTATTAGGAAAAATAGCTTCAATACTTTCATTTTTTTCACTCTATAATTATCCAATTTATCTGCATCTCGTATAATTTTTGAATGTAATAAAGTTCTTTCATTTAAGCCATCTTCTATTGTTAGTCTACTATGATTATCTATTGCTATTTTTATTATTTCATCATATTGATTATTTTCTATAAAATCTCTTATCATTCCTTTTTCAAATAACATTTTAACACCATGACTTGCATGATCAAATAAGTTCTTTAGTAATTTTTAATTCTTCAAATCTACCAATATCATGTAATAAGCCTATCAATTCAGCAAGTTCTATATCTTCTTTAGATAATTTTAACTTTTCAGCAATATTTCTTGCATTATCTGCAACATGATATGTATGTACTACTTTCAATTTAAAACTTGCATCACTTTTATCTTCATAAGCATCTAAAAATCTCTTAAAAACTTCTTTTGATTTAGTTATATTAATCATACAAAACTACACCTCTTTTATTGGATTAAATTTATCTATTGATTCTTTATTTTTTCATATACTTCTTTCCAATTACCTACTCTATATAAATTACTTTTATCTTTTATATTACTTTTACTATTAAATAATATTGTTTCAATTCCTAATTGTCTTACTTTATTACAATTTGCAATAGAATCATCAATAAATAAATCTATTTGCTCCATTTTACAAACTTTTGCTTTATCAAAATTGCAAATCAATTTATCATAATTAATATTATTGTTTTTTAATTCTTTAATAGTGGTTTTATATTCATCTACATATAGTGTTTTATCTCTTGCTGTAATAATTATTATTTCATGTCCTAAATCTTTAATTTTGTTAATATACTCTGCGACTTTAGGTTTAAAAGGTGTGCTAGGAATAACTTTATCATAGTATTTTTTCGCAAATTCAAGTTCTCTCTCTTTCATTTTCTCTGGTAAAGTGCAATATGAAATATTATTATCTTTTAAATATTTTATATCTATGTCAAAAAATTCTGCTATATATGGCATTAAATAATCAAATGTATCTGCCATCGTATCATCTATATCTATTCCTATTCTCAACTTTCTACCTCTCTTCTATTAAAAATTTATATTTGTTTTACAAATGCTTTATCTCTATTTTCATCATATCCAAGTTTTGTATATAATTCATGCGCACCTTTTCTATGAAATCCACTAAATAACCATATTCTCGTTATATTTTCTTCTTTAGCTATTTCTTCTGCTTTATTCATTAATTTTGTTGCTATACCCAATCTCCTATATTCTTCTTTTATTGCTAAATCCCATATAGTCGCTGTTTTCCCTGATGGCATTGTTGAAATATTTAATGTTACTGTTCCTACCAAATTATCATTTATATAATATCCTAATGTATAAATATCTTTATTTTCTTTAGATAACTTATAGATATTTTGCATTTTTTCATAGCTAATACCATTATTAAAAGCATTCTTCAATATTTGTTGTAATTGTTCTAAATCTCTTTCTTCTATTTCATTTACTATATTATCTCTTTTCATTTTGCCTCCATATTCTTTTATTATATTAAAAAAGACCAAAATTCGTTTGTTGTAACAACTTGCTTATTTTCAATTATTCTATTTGTCAAACATTATATCATACTTTAAATTGATTGTCTCAATTTTTCAAAAATTTTATATCATTTTAACAAATATTTTAAAGAGCCAGTAATTATACTAGCTCCATACTCTAATAAGAAATTTCATATTTAATAATATCATTAATTGTTTTAGAATTTATTAGACTATCAAATACATCGCTTACATTTTTTCTTGTTTCATCAGTACTTGATATATAAAAGTTTTCAGTAGTTTCTATATATTTATGTCCACTTGCCTAATCTCTGTAAGTATTGATATTACTGATTTCTTCCACAGCAGTTCTTGTATTTCTTTCCACTTCCACAAGGACAAGGATCATTTCTACCAATTTTTGGTTCTTCATTTACAATAGTTTGGCTAAACTCAGGAGTAGAAATCTTCTTACCACCATCAACACTATTAATAGCTTCTAAAGCTGCACCTGTAATCTTAGCCGCTTCTTGTCTTTTAACATCTCCATTTTGATTTCTAATATTCATTAAAAGTTTTACAACATCAACCTTTATATTAGCAATCATTTCTTCAAACATATCCATACCTTCAACTCTGTATTTTACAACAGGATCTTGTTGTCCATATGCTCTAAGACCAATACCATTTTTAAGTTCATCCATACTATCAATATGATTCATCCATTTTTCATCAACAACCTTAAGCATTACAACTCTTTCAAGTTCCCTCATTCTTTCAGAAGTAATTTCTTCTTCTTTAGATTGATATTTTTCTAATGCTTGTTTTTTAAGTTCCTCTATAATTGCGTTTGAATCATTTTTATTTTCCTTAATATATTCAGACATATCTAATCCAAAAATATTTGTTATTTCCGCATTTAAAGATTCTACATTAATAGTATTATTATCTTCTTCCATAAACATTTGAACAGTTTCTTCTGAAATTGAATTTATCATATTCAATATGCTTTCATTTATATTTTCTCCATCTAAAACTTGTCTTCTTTGTTTATATATAATTTCTCTTTGTGCATTCATAACATCATCATATTTTAACACATTTTTACGAATACTAAAGTTTCTTCCTTCAACTTTCTTTTGAGCATTTTCAACCGCTCTTGAAATCATTCCAGCTGCAATTGGCATATTTTCATCTGCACCTAATGTATTATATACTTTTGTTATTGCATCTCCGCCGAATATTTTCATTAAATCATCATCTAATCCAATAAAGAATCTTGATTGTCCAACATCTCCTTGACGTCCAGAACGTCCTCTTAACTGATTATCAATTCTTCTTGATTCATGTCTTTCTGTACCAATAATTTTTAATCCACCTGCATCAATTACTTTTTGTTTTTCTTCCTTTATTTGATCATCATATTTTTTTACTAATGTATTAAATTGTTCTCTTGCTCTTAATATATCTTGATCATCTGTTTCATAATATGTATTTGATTCTTCTATTAAATTAGCAGGAACTTTATTTCTTCTCATTTCTTCTTTTGCTAAGTATTCACTATTTCCACCAAGCATAATATCTGTACCACGTCCTGCCATGTTTGTTGCTATTGTAACAGCTCCAAATTTACCTGCTTGTGCAACTATCATAGCTTCTTTTTCGTGAGATTTTGCATTTAATACTTCATGTGGTATTCGTGCTTCATTTAATAATTTACTTAGCTTTTCAGATTTTTCTATTGATACTGTACCAATTAAAACTGGTTGACCTTTTTCATGACTTTCTTTTACACTTTCAACTACTGCTTTAAATTTAGCTTTTTCATTTTTATATATTACATCATTTTCATCATTTCTTATCATTGGTTTATTTGTTGGTATTTCTATAACATCTAAGTTGTATATTTCTTCAAATTCTGATTCTTCTGTCATTGCAGTACCTGTCATACCTGATAATTTATCATACATTCTAAAGTAATTTTGGAATGTTATTGTAGCTAATGTTTTAGACTCATCTGCTATTTTTACTTTTTCTTTTGCTTCTATAGCTTGATGTAATCCATTATTATATCTTCTTCCATACATAATACGACCTGTAAATTCATCTACAATTAAAACCTCTCCATCTTTTACTATGTAATCTATATCTTTTTTCATTACCCCATGTGCTCTTAATGCTTGATTAACATGGTGTACTATGCCTGAATTATCTAAGTCATTAAAGTTTTCTAATCCAAAGAATTCCTCAGCTTTCTTAATTCCTTTTTGTGTTAATGAAGCAGATTTTGCTTTTAAATCTATTATATAATCATATTTTTCATTATCTTCAGCTTGTTCAAAATCTTTAACATCTTCTTCAACTATTACTTTTGCTTCTAATCTTTTTACAAAATCATTTGCTTTTTTATAAAGATCTGACGACTCATTTGCTCTTCCTGATATAATAAGTGGTGTTCTTGCTTCATCTATTAAAATACTGTCTATTTCGTCTACGATTGCATAGTGTAATCCTCTTTGTACTAATTGATTTTTGTAAATTACCATATTATCTCTTAAGTAATCAAATCCAAATTCATTATTTGTTCCATATGTTATATCTGCTAAATATGCTCTTTGTTTTGCCTCAGGTTCCATTCCTGCAATAACTAATCCTACTGATAATCCTAAAAATTTATATAATTTCCCCATCCATTCACTATCTCTTTTTGCTAGATAGTCATTAACTGTAATTACATGTACACCTTTTCCTTCTAATGCATTTAAATATACTGGTAATGTAGCTACTAATGTTTTTCCTTCACCAGTTTTCATCTCTGCAATTCTTCCTTGATGTAAAATAATTCCACCTATTAATTGTACATCAAAGTGTCTTAGTCCTAATGTTCTTTTTGATGCTTCTCTAACAACAGCAAATGCTTCAGGTAATATATCATCTAATGTTTTTCCTTCTTCTAATTGCTTTTTAAAATATGTTGTCTTATCCTTTAATTCACTATCTGTTAATTTTTGCATTTCTGCTTCTAGTTCATTAATTTTGTTTACTATTGGCATTATTCTTTTTACTTCTTTTTCACTGTATGTTTTAAATAATTTCATTTTTGCTACTCCTCCTAAGTTTATTTTTTCAATGTAACTTATTATGCATAATAATATTAATCTGAAAAAATGAGTTTAACCTAAGTCAGCCTTATAGTGTGTATCTTCATTTTGAATATTCAGTATCTAAAACTCCTTGGAAAATGGAATTTTTGAAGATTCATATTATTCATGCATATAATATAAATTTCATAATTTCTCTTTTGTAACTATATCATGAAAATTAATTTTTAGCAAGTAATTTTTAATGTTAATTAATAATTAGTTACTTAATTAATAGTTTTAATATTATTATTAGTGAAAATGCTAATATATAAATATTTATTTGTATCTCGGTTAGCCTTTCATATAAGAAATTCTAAAAAGTAGTAATCTGTACATAATTTAAAATTTATCACATAATTTTAAATGGTGAGATTTGTGAGAGAAAAAAGCAAATTATTTTTTATAAATGGAACAATATTAACAATTACAGCATTAATGATGAAATTTGTAACATTAGTATTTAATATATACATATCAAATAAAATTGGTTCAGAAGCGATTGGAGTATTCAGTTTAGTTATGGCAGTATATTTATTTTTCATAACAGTAGCAACATCTGGACTAAGCATTGCAGTTACTTGTATTGTTTCTGAAAAATTTGCAAAAGGAAACTTGACAGCAGGAATAAAAGCAATTAGAACATGTATTTTTTTTAGTATACTACTTGGGGGATTAGCAGGAATTTTAATCATTTTATTTTCAGACTTTATAACAAAAACATGTTTACACAATATGGTTTCTAGTAAACCTCTATTTTATATTGCAATTGGTCTACCATTTATTGCAATGTCATCATGTATTAATGCATATTTTACATCTATTAGAAAAGCATATAAAAACGCTATTTCACAAGTTTTTGAATTTGTTATTAAAATAATTGCAACTATTATATTATTAAAAATTAATATTTCAAATGGTGTTGAATACATTTGCATTTCACTTATTTTAGCAGATGTAATATCAGAGGTTTGTTCTTTTAGCTTAATTTTTATATTATATTTAATTGATGTAAAAAATAAGAAGTTATGTTATGTTCGCTCTTTTGGACAAAGAATAAATATAGTAAAAATAGCTTTTCCTGTTGCCATAACTTCATATATTCGTTCAGGATTATCTACAGTAAAACAATTGATAATACCCACCCAATTAGAAAAATCAGGATTATCATGCACAAATGCTCTTTCTAAATATGGTGTTATAAATGGCATGGTCATGCCTGTTTTAACTTTTCCAACAGTTTTAATTAATTCTTTTAGCATGCTACTTGTACCTGAATTTTCGACTTATTTAGCACAAAAAAATTATAAGTCTATTAATTTTATTGCAAATAAAATTTTTAAACTTACATGTGCATTTTCTGTATGTATTTGTAGTATATTTATATTTTTTTCTAATGAACTTGGGCTTGTTATTTATCAAAATTTGGAAAGTGGTCATTACTTTAAATTACTTGCTCCTTTAATTTTTTTTATGTATATTGATAATATAATTGATAACATTTTAAAGGGGTTAAATAAACAAGTTGGTGTTATGGTTTGTAATGTTATAGATTTAAGTGTTACTACTATTATAATTTATTTTTTACTTCCTATTTTAGGAATTGATGGTTATATTATTTCTATTTTTATTAGTGAACTTTTGAATTTTAGTATTAGCTTATTTCAAATGATAAAATATACTAAATTAAAACCTAATTTTATTGATTGGGTCCTCTTTCCAATGATTTGTAGTATTTCTTCTTATTTATTTTTAGCTATATTTCACTTTAATTTTATTGATTTAACTTTTAATTTGATTTGTAATATTGTTTTATTTGTTGGTGTTTACACTTTTTTATTTTTTATGCTAAATAGGTTTAGTAAGTGTAAATGTCAGTTGTAATAAAAGGATTATTATAAAAATACGAAATTGTCTTATAGCATATTACTATAAGACAATTTTTGCATAAAAAATAGCTAACTATAAAGTTAACTATTTTGAAATTTAAGTTATTTTTTGTATTTAAAATTGACTGTTGTTTTATTAAAATTTACTAAGTTTGGATTGCATTAGTATTTTCTAAGTACCAATCTATAGTTTTAACAATTCCATCTTCAAACTTTGTTTTAGGATACCAACCTAAATCATTTTTTATTTTAGATGGGTCAATTGCATATCTATAATCATGACCTTTTCTATCTTCAACAAATTCTATTAAATCTTCAGATTTATTTAATCTTTGTAAAATTAGTTTAACAATATCAATATTTCTTCTTTCATTGTGTCCACCAATATTATATCTTTCTCCTGCAATTCCTTTATGAAAAACCAAATCTATTGCTTCACAATGATCTTCTACATATAACCAATCTCTAATATTTAAGCCTTTTCCATACACTGTTAATTTTTGGTTATTTAAGGCTAGTTTTATCATATGTGGTATTAATTTTTCATTATGTTGATATGGTCCATAATTATTTGAACAATTTGTTACATTTACATTCATTTTAAATGTTTCTTTATATGCAAGTGCAATTAAGTCTGAACTTGCTTTAGAAGCGGAATATGGACTACTTGGCTTTATTGGAGATGTTTCTGTAAAATATCCATCTTCTTTAAGTGAGCCATACACTTCATCTGTTGATACATGTACAAACTTATTTGAACTACCTTCTCCCCATACTTGTTTTGCAACTTCTAATAATGTGTGTGTTCCAATTACATTTGTTTGTGTAAATATAAATGGATTTTTTATGCTGTTATCAACATGTGATTCTGCTGCAAAATGTATTACTCCATTTATATTATATTTTTTAAATATTTCTATTACTAAATTAAAATCACAAATATCACCTTGTATAAATGTTATTTTATCTATTACTTTTTTTAGGTTGTCCTTATTCCCTGCATATGTTAATTTGTCTAAAACTATTATATTATATTCAGGGTATTTATTTACAAAATATTCTACAAAATTTGCTCCTATAAAACCTGCTGCACCTGTTACTAATACATTATTACTCATTTTCTTACCTCTTTCCTATCCCAAATAACATTTTTTTAATGTTTAAATAAATCTGTATGCTTTAAATCCTTTAAAGAAGGCCATTTTGCATCTTTTTCTGATGTTACTAGATCTGTTATTTTTAAATCTCCCATAGGCCACTCTATTGCTACATCAGGATCATTCCATGCAAGTCCTCCTTCTGCTTCATGATTATAAATATCATCACACTTATAAGTAAATTCTGCTTCATCTGACAATACCAAAAATCCATGTGCAAATCCTTTTGGCACCATAAACATTTTTTTATTTTCTTCTGTTAATATTACACCTTCCCATTTTCCATATGTTTTACTATTAGGTCTTAAATCAACTGCTACATCAAATACTTCTCCTTTTAGACATCTAACAAGTTTTGCTTGTGTATTTTCTTTTTGGAAGTGTAATCCTCTTAAAACGCCTTTTCTTGATTTTGATTGATTGTCTTGTACAAAATTATACTTTAATCCTATTTCTTCAAATTCTGCTTTACTATATGTTTCCATGAAATATCCTCTATTGTCTCCAAATACTGTAGGTTCTATAATGTAGACTCCTTCAATAGATGTTTCTATTTTTTTGAATTTTCCCATTTTTATCACCAACTCCTTCATTTGTATTTATATAATAGGAAAATCATGCTGACTTTCTATTATATAAAATATATTGACAGAAAGCTTTGCTATTTATAATTTGCTATTAATTAAAAT
>CAPNAQ010000042.1 GCA_948663505.1 uncultured Clostridia bacterium
GTAATCGAAAAGTTAAAGAAATATTTATATATTAACAATTTTAATAGTATTTATTTATAAAACTATTATACTGTAACTTTATATATAAGGATGAATTTAATTTACAAGAAAAGGAAGAAAAATAATGATAGTAAATAATCCAAAATTTGAAATTTCCGCAGTAAAATCTGCTCAATATCCTAAAAGTAATTTACCTGAAATTGTTTTAGTTGGTAAATCAAATGTTGGTAAATCAAGCTTCATAAATACAATGATTAATAGAAAAAAATTAGCAAGGACAAGTAGTGAACCAGGCAAAACTCGTCAAATAAACTTTTATAATATTGATGAAAAATTTTATTTTGTAGATTTACCTGGATATGGATATAGTAAAATGTCTAAAAAAGAACAAGAACAAGTAGGTCAATTTATTGAAGAATATCTTTTTAATAGACCTCAAATCTCTCTAATTATATTTTTAGTAGATATTCGCCACACACCTACTTCAAATGATAAACTTATGTATGATTATGTTATTCGTTCAGGACTTCCTTGTATTATTCTAGCTAATAAGGCTGATAAAATTGCTGTTACTAAAGTTGTAGATGTAACTAAAAATTTGCAAAAATTATTAAATCCAATTGGTGATATAACTACTATTCCTTTCTCTTCTGAAAGAAAAATTTATATTGACAGTGTATGGAATGAAATTGAAAAATTTATATAATAGAAAGAGAATATACTTATGCAAGTATACTCTCTTTTGTAATTTAAGAAATTAGCAACAACATTTGCAACTACATTTCTTATCTTTTTTATCTTTTTTTCTATTACATATCATTAAAATTATAGATAAAATTAATAATAATCCAAGAACTACTGCTAAAACTATAATTGCTGCTAAAGCTGCTAATATAACTCCACTAAGTGCAGCACCTATCAATAATCCTAAAACAAGAGCTAATGCTAATGCTAATATAATTGTTACTATGCCTAAACAATGCTTTTTATTACATTTTTCTTCTTTGTTATCATAACAAAATATCATTTCTTGTGGTTCCATTTTCATGTCACCTCCAATATAACACTTTTTAGTTTTCATGTTATATTATATATTATGCAAAATGTCGAAAAATGTAACTTTTTAATCTTTTAAATCTTCAATTTTTTTAGTTATAATTTTTAATGCTTTTTCTCTTGGTAATACAACTATATGCTCACAACCTTGACATTTCAATTTAAAATCAACACCGACTCTAATTATCTCCCATAATTTATTACCACAAGGATGTTGTTTTTTTGTTCTAACAATGTCTCCTACATTATATTCCATAAACTCTCCTATTTTTCATTTCAAGATCTATACCCATTTGGACATTAATCTTTTTTCAACTCTTTCCTTTCCTAATACTTTCATTATTTCATACATATCAGGAGTATTTGTTCTTTTAGTTAAAGCTACTCTTAAAACCATACTTACATCACCAACATGTGCTTTATACGCATTTGGATTTTCCTTAAATTCTTTAACTTCTTTTGCATATCCCATTTCGCCTGCTAATTCTTTTATTTTATCAAACCATGTTTGTTTATCATCATTTTCATTATAATATTTTTCAATATATAATTTTAGGATTTTATCAATAGACTCTTTATCATTTATTACTTGATATGGATATTCTGTTATATCTTTTTCAAACTCTTCATCATACATATATGAAATATTTTCTTTTACATCAGACCATTTTGAAATATCTTTTCTTGGCTTTTTATTTCCTCTTTCTATTGCAAATACTTTTAATGCATAATCTTTATTCTCTAATAACTTTTCCAATTCATTATCATATTTTTTTGCCCATTTTAAAGAGTTTTCATATACTTCTTCAGCTGTCATTTTTGATATAACTATTTTAGATACATCTAATAATTTTATCATATCAAATAATGCTCCACTAACACTCATTTTATTTAGTTGTAATTCAAATTCATTTATTGATTTGTCAGGGTTCGCTCTTCTCCAATTTTCAAATGTAGAATTAGCAATGTTTAACAAATATTCATTAACAGCTTCAGATGGTATTCCTTCTTTTGCATAATAACTTACAGCTGCTTCTGGATCTTTCCTTTTACTTAGTTTTCTTTTATTTCCATTGTCATTTTTCATTATTGGTGCAATATGTGCATATTTAGGAGCTTTAAACCCTAATTCATGGAATAATTGTAAATGTAGTGGAACTGATGATAACCATTCATCTCCTCTAATAACATGTGTTGTTCCCATTAGATGATCATCTACTGCATGTGCAAAATGATATGTTGGTAATCCATCTGCTTTTATTATTACTATATCTTGATCATTTTCTGGAAAATCAACATTACCTTTAATAACATCATGATGTTTTATTTTTTTATCTTCTCTTCCTGATGATTTAAATCTTATTATGTATTTTTCTCCCCTATTTATTCTTTCTATAGCCTCTTCAACAGTAATATTTCTACATTTTGCCCATACACCATAATATCCAGGTCTTATTTTTGCATTTTCCTGTTTTCCTCTTATTTCTTCAACTTCTTCCGATGTACAGAAACATGGATATGCTTTCCCTTGTTCTATTAGATATTTTGCATATGCTTGATATATTTCTTTTCTTAGGCTTTGTTTATATGGTCCATATTCTCCTTTTTCGTCTGTTTCTGATATCATGCCCTCATCTGCTTCAAGACCAAAATCTTTTAAAGATTGTATTATTTCTGATATTCCATTTTCAACTTCTCTCTTTTGATCTGTATCTTCTATTCTTAAAAAGAATACTCCTTTTGTTTGTCTTGTAATTTTTATTGCTATTAATGCTTGGTACAATCCTCCTACATGCATAAATCCTGTTGGACTTGGTGCATATCTTGTTACTACTGCTCCTTCAGGTAAATTTCTTGTTTTATATTTCTCTTCATAATATGTTATTTCCTTTGCATTTGGAAATATTAGTTCTGCTAAATCTTTATAATTCATTTTTTACCTCCTTCCAGCCAAATAACATCCCTATTGGCTTACACTTCCATGATAATAGGGATAATCATTGGATTTCTTTTCGTTTTAGAGAAAATATACTCTCTTAAATTCTCTCTAACTGTTGATTTAATTGTTGACCAATCTCTAACACCTTGTTCTTCACATTTTCTAATTTCAGATCTAATAACATTTTTAACATCATCCATTAGGTTTTCAGATTCTCTAACATATACAAATCCTCTTGATATAACATCTGGTCCAGCTACAACTTCACCTGTTGAAGAATCCATTGTTAAAACTATAACAATCAAACCATCTTGTGATAAATGTTGTCTATCCCTTAAAACAATACTTCCAACATCTCCAACTCCTAATCCATCAACTAAAACTCTTCCATTTGGAACCATTCCATTAAATTTTGCTTCTTCTGGAGTTATTTCTAGTACTTTTCCATTCTCCATAAGTACAATATTTTTTGGTGGTATTCCCATCATTTGAGCCGTTTCTCCATGTGCTCTTAATTGTCTATATTCCCCATGCACAGGTATAAAGAATTTTGGTCTTGATAATGCTAAAATTAATTTTTGTTCTTCTTGACAAGCGTGTCCTGATACATGTACATCTGCTAAAGTACTATATACAACCTCTGCTCCTATCTGCATTAAGTCATCTATTACTTTCGATACTGATTTTTCATTTCCTGGTATTGGATTTGCTGATATTATAACTAAGTCATTTGGTGTAATTTTTACTTTTCTATGTTCACCTGCTGCCATTCTTGTTAATGCAGACATTGTTTCTCCTTGACTTCCTGTTGTTATAATTACTAATTGCTCATCATTATATGTTGACATCATATCTATATCAATAAATACATCTTCTGGGCAGTCTATATATCCTAATTCTCTTGCAGTTGTAATCATATTTATCATACTTCTACCACATATTGCTATTTTTCTTTTATATTTGACTGCTGAACTTACTATTTGTTGAACTCTGTGTACATTTGATGCAAATGTTGCTACTACTATTCTTTTTGTACATCCTTCAAAAAGATTATCAAATACAGGTCCTATTGAACTTTCGGACATTGTAAATCCTTTTCTTTCTGCATTTGTACTATCTGACATTAATGCTAATATCCCTTGATTTCCTAATTCTGCAATTCTTCCAAAATCCATTAATTTACCATCTATTGGTGTATAATCAATCTTAAAGTCTCCTGTATGTAATATAGTTCCTACAGGTGTTGTTATTGCAAGCATTACTGAATCTGGTATACTATGTGAACTTCTTATAAATTCTACTTTAAAGTTTTTTCCATAGTTAATAGTTTGTCCTTGTACTACTTCATGTAATTCTGAACTTCTTAATATTTTGTGTTCTTCTAATTTGTTCCTTATTAATCCCATTGCTAATTTTGGTGCATATACTGGAATGTTTATTTGTTTTAATATATATGGTACACTTCCTATATGATCTTCATGACCATGTGTTATTATTAAACCTTTTATTTTATCTACATTTCTTTGTAAATATGTTATATCTGGTATAACTAAATCTATTCCTAGCATGTCATCTTCTGGAAATGATAAACCACAGTCTACTACAATTATTTCATCTTCATATTCAAAAACTGTGATATTTTTTCCAACTTCATGTAATCCTCCTAATGGTATTATCTTTAATTTTGATTTTTTGAATATGTTATTATTATTTCTTCCTCCTCTTTTGACTTCTGTTCTTCCTTCCTCATTATTTCTGTCAAATTTTATATTATTATCTAATTTATTTTCTCTTCTTCCTCTAGTCTCTCTTAATTCTCTTGTTGTTCTCGAATTTCTTAAATCTTTTGTTTCATTTTCTCTAATATTTCTTGTATTAGTTCTCTTTGCACTAACATTTCGTCCTTCATTATTTTTTGTATTATTTTTTCTTGTGCCAATACCTTTTGTATTTGTTCTTTCTTCAGTTTTTTGTCTAGTGTTTCTTGTTCTACTACTATTTGTTGCTCTTCTTATTTTTTCTCCTTCCCTATTTCCTCTTTCTTCCTTAATGTTTGCTTTTTCTTGTGTCATTATATTTCCTCTCTTTCTTTTTTATTTAAGATTCAAAATTTTAATCTTCTACTTCTGATATTTAACTTTTATAAATCATATTTTGTTTAAAGATTTTTCTTTTGAAGTTAAAACTAATTAAATTTGTTTTTTAATACAATGTTACAATTTAATAATTAATCTTTTTATTTATCTATTAATAAATATTAATTCATAAAATCATTAAATAGTAACCCTATAATTAAATTAACAGGTTTACTCTCTTAATTTTAATATTCTTTTTTATTTTTCTCTTTTATTTGTTTTTTATCCGTTCTCTTTTATTTTTCTTTAAACATTTTTGTTTTATTGCAAATTAAAATCTCATTTTTGCCCTTTGGCAATTCTTAAGTATTATACAATAAATTAATAAAATTGTCAAATTCTTATATTATGTAAATGTCCAAAAGGAACATTTCCTTTTGGACATTTTATATTTCCATTTGAATTGCCAAAAATGTTGCAGCAGATTGTGCTACCTTTTTTTCAACTTCATTCATTTTAGTATTTGTATCTTTTGACATTAATATAACTGTACCTATTGCATCACCATTTGATATTATAGGATATACTATCTGAGAATTATTTTTTTTATCATTATTTTCGCTTTTTGTAATAGGCATTGACATATCACTGTTTTCTTTACTTGTATAAACTTCTTTATCTTCCATAAGTTTTTCTAACTCTTCACTTACATCTTGTTCTAAAAATTCTTTTTTTGATCCCCCTGATACCGCTATTATAGTATCTTTATCTGTTATACATGCTATATGTCCAGTTGTTTTTGCTAATGTTTCTGCATATCCTGTCGCAAATTCTGATAACTCTCCTATTGGTGAATATTTTTTTAATATTACTTGACCTTCTCTATCTGTAAATATTTCTAAAGGATCTCCTTCTTTTATTCTTAATGTTTTTCTTATCTCTTTTGGTATAACAACTCTACCCAAATCATCTATTCTTCTTACTACTCCAGTTGCTTTCATAATTTTCCTCCTTGATTTTTTAATTATATCTTTATTATCTCAATTAAGGAAAATTTTATACATTTTTATTAAATTTTTTAATTTTACTATAATTTATAATCTTAACATAGACTACTATTAATTCATTAGACTTTGAGCATGACCAAAATAGCACTAGAAATTTTTAAAATTATACTTAAAATTAATGATAGATTACATCTTAGTTGATACTTCTTTTTTATTACAATAAACTTTATCCATATATTCATCTGAATAATATTTATCCAAAAATACATCTACTCTATTTTTGGGCAAAATATTATTCTTTCTTTCAGTTTGTCTATTAGCTGCTATAAAAGATAAACTAATATCAATAAATATTAAAATTGACATTATAATTGTAACTATTCTTTTATTGTTTTCATAAAAATTATTTTTAAACTTTTCAATAATAGGAATTACATATTTAGAATATAGAACGCCTCCTGTTCCCCAATATAAACAATGTAATAAACTAGTTCTTCCATTAATATTAAACATAAGGTTAGAATAGTCCCAAGATATTGTTCCAAATATTTTCTCTTGTGCGAATGAACATATATATTCAGTAATTCCCCCTAATAACATTGTTATTCCAAACACTTTTATTTTATTTTGTATATTCATATTACTCAAAATCAAATAATATATTACTATTCCTACACCATATACTGGGGTAAATGGTCCATATATTAAACCTTGTCTTGATTCAAAATGTCCTTTCTGAACTAGTGCTACTATCATTTCAAATATGTATCCTAATATACTTCCAAAAATAAATAACCAAAATATAATTACTAATTCTTGTGTTAAATTTCTCTTTTTCATTTTTTACTCCATTTATTTTTTATCTAAAGGTCACAATTTTTTAATCATGGCCATTTTGTCCTTTACTTATTATTATGTTAGCTTCACTTTCTGTTATATATTTATATTCTATCATTTTATTTAAAACTTGCTTTTGTCTTTGTTTTGCTAGTTCTAAGTTTGAAGTTGGAGCATATACTGATGGTGCATTTGGAATTCCAGCTAACATTATACTTTCATAATCAGTCATATTTATTGGTTCTTTATTAAAATAATGTCTGCTTGCTTCCTTTACTGTATAACAATTATCTCCAAAAAAACTTGTATTTATATACAGTTCTAATATTTCATCCTTTGAACATGTTTTTTCAAATTTAAATGACATAAAAACTTCTGCAAATTTTCTTTCTATTTTCTTCTCTTGTGTAAAATATGTATTCTTGGCTAATTGCTGGGTTATTGTGCTTCCACCTTCTACAAAGCTCATTTTTCTTATATCATTAATCATTGCTCTTCCAATTGATATAATATCTATTCCATTATGTTTATAAAATCTATGATCTTCAACACTAATTACAGCATTTACATATGTTTTTGGAATTTCTTCTAATTGTGTATAATTGGGTTTAGTTTTTACTTCTGCAATTTTATCCTCTATACTAATTGTGTCTATTGCTTGATTATACATATTATATCCTTTTATTGTAAAATATCCAACTGTTGTTGTACATATTGTTATTATTATTGTTACTATAATTATTATTATTCTTTTTAATATTTTCATTTCTATCACCTAATTTTATTTTACTATTTTAAAGTGACTACAAAATGACTTTCATATTATTTTAAATATACGTAATTTAAAAATGTCTAATTGTATCTTGTTCATAATAGTTTGTATCAAAATATTGATTAAATACTCTACCTCTTATATCTTCATCATATAATACTTTATTTACAAAATAATTTCCTAAGCTAAATATTGCTGTAAAAAATAAAACTATACCCATTAAAATAATACTAATAAAATCAATTTTCACTTTAATACTTGATTTACTGTTTAAATACAAAATTTCAATACCTAATCCTATTAATACAACTGGCCATAGCATTAATAAATATTTAAAAAAGTCAAATTTTGTAAAAGTCATTACTATAACAGATATTCCAATTATAATAAGCATAACTCCAAATGTATATGTACCAACTCTTTTCTCAGTTTTTTCTTTCTTTTCTTCTTTATCATCCATAAATTATTTCATCCCTTCTTAAAATATTACAATCTTAAATTTCGAACCCATAATTTTTAACCTCTATTTATTAGAAATCATCTTAGTTCCAATACCTATTGTAATTGCTGCTACAATTAAAGATGGGAAATACATTCTTATAATTCTAATAAAACTTACCAAAAACCCTATTTCTAATTGTCTTGAAATTCCATATAATACATTATTTAAAAGTAAATATATACCTACAAAAATAATTCCTATTCCTAATAATTTATTATTTTTTATCTTATTAAAATCTACTCCTTGCAGAATATAATCATCTTTGATCTCATTATCTGTTCCTATTAAATTTCGAATGTTATATGTATCAAAAAAACTAAATGCCATTATGATTAAAAATGGTATAATGAATACTACAGTTTCTAGCATTACAGCTAATATAAATAATATTCCACCAATGCACATTAATGATAATCCTCTTTTCATATAATTTTGGTACATTTGACCTGCACCTGGTATAAAACTAAAACAAAATGTAAAAAATAAATTCTTCTTCATTATTTTTCCTCCTTTTCTATTTCTAATGGTGTTGTAAACCATTTACAAAAATCACTTAATTTTTCATTTATTGATATACTTGTCATCTCTTTTTCCTCTTTATATTTTGATATATTATCACTTTTTATAAAGTCTGTTCTGCATATTGCTAATGAAAATATTAAACAAGCTGCTATTTTACAAATTTCAACATAATAGATTTTTTTCTTTTTATTTACTTTTGTTATTATGTTATCTTCTAAATTTGATGGTATTTCCGTTTGTTTTTTATTAATTTCATTTATATATTCTCTTAGATAAACATCATCTTGTAACAATTCATTAATTTTATCAATTTTATTCATAACCGCTCCTTTCTTAATATGTCTTCCACAATTTTTTTTCCTCTTGAAATCTGCACTTTAATCGTACCTTTTGTCGTTTTATTTATGTTTGCAATTTCATCTAATGTATATTCTTGTATGTAATATTGAAAAAGTATTTTATTATATGGACTTTTTAAATTTTCTATTATTTTTCTTATTTCTTTATTTTTATCTTTTTTTATAAATTCTTCTATACAATTTTCTTCTTGTGCATATTCTTGTATATTTTGTATATCCTCTAATACTGTACTTTCTCTTCTTTTACCTGATTTTAAATAGTCTTTGCATTTATTTAATACTATCTTACATAAAATATTTCTAATTTCTGTTTCTGATAATTTTTTGTATTCTTTATAGTGTGTATATAAACTTAAATATGCTTCTTGTACTAAATCCTGCGAATCTTCTGGGGATGATGTCATATCTATGGCAATTTTATATGTTAATTTATTATATTTGTTTACTATTTCTTCGAATTTCATCTTTCCCCCTTTCTAGTGATTATGTTATATATAACGACTATTCTTTATTTTAGTTAACAAAAAAGAGCTAATTTTTTTTAATTGCTCTTTTGTTTTAATATATTATTTTTTTATATCTCTATTTCCATTCTCTTTTAAAATTTATTTCTTCTTTATTCTTTAACCCCTCAACAATATCCATATCTAACAATTCACACATGCCCATTAAACAAATAAAAACATCTGCTACTTCATTTTCTAAATTAGAATTATAATTCTTGTTCACATCAACTCTTAAATTATTATCAGTTTTTCTAACTTCTTTTGCTAATTCTCCTATTTCTTCAGTTAATAGACACATTCTTTCTAACATACTTGTTCTAAATCCTCTTGTTTCAAACATATCTTTTATGTATTTTTGCAATTCTTCTACACTACTTTTTTTACTTAATTTGCTTAATTCCTGTTTTAATTCTGCATTATTCATTTTTATTTCCCCTTTTATATTTTGTACAACTACTTTATTGTCTATTATTAAATAACATCTTTCTGCTTTTCTTATCTCACAATCTTCGATTGAATGCTTTTTTATCTTTTCATTACAAACTTCTATTATTGTTCTTCTCTTCCTTCTAATGGTTCTAAAAATATTGGTGCTTCCCAATTTATATCATCTATTTTTATATTAAAAAGGTTTTTGTCATCTGTTTGTTGTAACAATAATCTTACCAAATATTCTGTGTCTTCGATACTTAACTTGCCTAAAGAAATACTTTCTGCTTGATCTTTTCCGTAATTTCCCCATTTATATCCCATGACATTCCCATCTTTAGATACTGCCACACTTATATATCCCATTCTTTTTTTATCATTAAAACAGACTGTAAACCAACTTGTTTTATCATTGACATCCCAGTCAAACCATGTACCATTCCTACCATTATAATAAACAATCTCACCATTATTATATAACTGTGTCATTAAAACTTTGTTATCTTTTATATCTTCTTGAATTATATTGTTGATACCATCTTTTATAAATTTTTTTAATTCTAGTCCTTTGCCCCTAATATATTGTCTTGTTAATTCTGTTCCTAGTTTTAAAGGTAATATTCTTTCAATTTCTTTATCTTTTTTTATGATTTCTTCAATTTCAATAAGTCTAATTTCTGAATCATCTTGGTTATGGGATCTACATAGAAATTTGTATCCTCCATCTGTTTCCTCTCTTTTAATATATAGAATAGGTTTATCATCCTCTAATATGTGACTACATGTTATACACATTTCATGAGGATTATATTTCCTAATGTTATTGTTTTCTTCTTTCTTTTTAAATAAATTAAACATCTTTACCCCCTCTCCTTTTAATAAATTTATCCTAAAATAGAAATTCTAAATACTGGATAAATTACTATTTTGTGTTTCAATTATATAACAAAGCAAATGTAATATCAACTAAATTCATTTTAAAAAATTATATTATAAACCTATTAAAATATTCATTAATAAATCTATCACAACATCTTTTTCTTTTGAACTAGATTGAGCAACAAATAATGTAATTGCCACTAATGTTTCTGGTTCTACTATATTCTTTCCTTCTTTTCTTAATAATCCATAAAAATTTAAAAAGTATAAGAATAGTGTTGCTCCAATTCTTTTATTTCCATCTATAAAAATGTGGTCTTTTACTATTAAATATAAAAAGTTACATGCTTTTTCTTCAATACTTGGATATACTTCTTGTCCACCAAATTCTTGATATATTATAACTTTCATCACTTCTTAAATCTTCATCTAATCTTGTTGCTATATCAATTAATTTTATTGTTTTTTCTAAATATTCTAATCTTCTTTGGTTTACTGCATATCCTTTTAACATATATTCTTTTAAAACTTTTGTTGCCCATTTTCTAAAAATAATACCTTTAGATGATTTTACTCTATATCCAACACTTAAAATCATATCTAAATTATAATATTCAATATTTCTTGTAACTTCTCTTTCTCCTTCTTTTTGAACTGTCGCAAATTTTGCGACAGTTGGAATATCTTTTAATTCTTCTTTTAAAGCATTATTTATATGTTTACCAATTGTTTTTATATCCCTATCAAACAATTCAGATAATTGTTGTCTATTTAGCCATACTGTTTCATCTTGCATACTTACTTCTAGCTTTACATCTCCATCTTCAAATAAAATAATTTCATTTTTCTTTTCTTTCATAAGAACACATCCTTTTTCTCTTCTTATTTGCCACATTTTATCAAACATTAGTTCCTTTGTCAATTATTTTTCTGCTATTTAATTAGAAAAAAATTTAATGAAGTTTTTTATTATGGCTCTAACTCACTTTCTCTACTTTTATGTTTGTGTTTTTTATTTTCTAAATTCTTTTTCATGTTTTTTAATTTATTAAATGTTTGTATGGAAATTTGTGTTCCCTTATTTATCCAATTAGCAACTGTATTTTCATTTACTTTTATTATTTTAGAAAATTGTTTTATATTCAAATCGTTTTCTTGCATATATTGTTTCATTTTTTCATTTGGGTTAGAATTTAAAAACTTTATATATTCTGGTACTTTTACTTTTTCTTCATTCATACCTAATTATTTTATTAACCATATTTTTATTTTGAAATTTTAATCTCTTATTTTCATATTTTTTATATGTTTCTGTGTCTATACCTATTAATTCTGATAAATCTTTTTTACTCATTTTATTGCTTCTCTATATTCTTTTACAAAATCTGAAAATTCTTTTTCTTTTTCTGAAAATTCACTGACAAACGTTCTTTTTTCAGTATTATATTTTAGTGGATCTGTC
>CAPNAQ010000043.1 GCA_948663505.1 uncultured Clostridia bacterium
GTTAATATTTATATATTAATTTTATAATTATTAAAAATGAGTTCAACAATGATTAGTTTTTTGGAAACTAAAAACTTTCATGTGTTTTCAATGCACTTAATTACTATTATACTATATATTCTATGCATTTTCAAATTATGTATACATTATTTGGTTTTATTTTCATATTTTTATATGTTTATATGTTTTATTTTTCCATTTTTTCTATTTTTTACTCACAATTTGTCTATTTTACTCATTTTTTCTCATTTTCCTTTTATGTATACAATATTATTTTACATTTATTTTTCTTTTTTTCCATTTTTTAACACATATATCAATTTTTATTTAATCGTATCTTCAAAACTTATAAGTTAAATGATATATTATTACATAATATTATTAATATGTTTGAATGTAATGTTATTAAGTTTCAATTCTTCAAACATTATTACAATTTGAGAAAGGAATGATATATAAATGGCTTTAGATTATAGTGTTATTGGTTCTAGAATTAAACAGGCGAGATTAGAAAAAAATATGACTCAAGAAGATTTAGCTGATAAAATTGATATTTCTGTAGCTTTTTTAAGTAGAGTTGAAAGAGGCAATTCTCATATTAATTTAAAAAGATTAAATCAAATTTGTGGTTTATTAGATGTTTCTGAAGGTTATCTTTTAAATGGTGCATCTAGTAGCTCAGAAAATTATCTTGATAAAGAATTTACAGATTTAATTAAAAGTGTTTCCCCAGATAAACAAAAACTAATTTACAATGTTGCAAAAGCAATAGTTGATACAGATATCGATGAATAAAACAGTTTTCTTTACGAAAACTGTTTTTAATTTATTGTTGTATTTGTTGGTCCTGTTCCAACAACATTTTCCTGCAATGATCTCCATGTGTTACACCCTACTATCCCATCTGCTACTAATCCTCTTGATCTTTGATAGCTAATTACTGCATTTTGAGTGGCAGAACCAAATATTCCATCTAATCCTCCAGTTCTAAATCCTAATGTGTTTAAATCATCTTGTGCTATTAATACATAATTACTTATACTTCCTCTTTTTATTAATGGAAATCCCCCTGTTGAACAAGCAGGCCTTCCGAAATCTTTTGTCAAAGTGTACCCATGTTGGAGTTAAATTTAATGGCTCTAAATATGTCCATATTTGGGCATTATTTGCACTATTCCATAATCTAGTTCTTTGACTATTACTCAATGTTTGACCAACATCAAATGCTACACCTGCATAATGTTGACTTTGATTTCCATGTCCCCCTTCATATGGTCTTTTAAATGCAAAACCCACTGGTATTGGTGCTCCAAATAGATATCTTTGACTATTCCATGTTTGCATAGTTCTTTTTGTTGTCCATAAAATATTGCTTCTACTAGAACCTCTAAACTCTCTAACTTTTAATGTATTATTTGTATTATATGGCATTGATTCTGCTTCTCCTCTATAATAAGTCTCCATCCTATCAGTATCATTATTAAATATCAGTATTTTTGCCATTAAAAAATCCTCCTCATATTTTTTTATTTTATAATATGAAAAACATTTTTTATTTGTTACCTTATTGCTTTTAATAGAATTATTAATTTTATTTAAAAAACTCCACTAAATGGGGTATAATTCACAAAGACTCTTTTATTTTTTAAGTATTATAATTTTAAGTTGTTGATAACATAGAAAATTATCAATTATTAGCATTACAATTTCATAATAACAAAACTCCAAAATTTAATGAAACAGAAAGAAAAATGCAAATAAATGATCAAAAGTTTAAGATTTATTATAGTCCAGAATGTCCATATGTAAAATATGAAGTTAAAGAATCAACTGAATATGCAAAAAAATATAATTATTAACTTCATAAAAATAGATTCATTAGAAAAAACAAAACAAGCTCGTTGTATATTTAATAATTGGGCTAATTTTTATAAAGGAGAGTTTGTATCTAATACTATATTAAATTCAAACTCACTTCAAAAATTAATCATTTAATTATTATACCATAATTTATAAATCTATTATTTACACTATAATTCCTAAAACTATTTACATTTCTACAAAAATCTGTGTATAATTATAGATAAAAAATGAGAAACCATAGTTGAATATGGTTAACACTTATAAAAGTAATAATAGCATATTTCCTTCAGTCAAAGCAGAATTTCCTGTTATTTTATTCTTATAATATCTATATTTGGTTGTAATAATTCAACTACTGTCCCAGAATTGTTTTTTATTTTTAAAACATCACCTGTATTGGCTTTAACAATCACTCCAAAGCTTAAATTAACTGTTTGATAAGCATTTGTAACTGTTTCGCCAACAGTTGTACCATATACAGTAGCATTATTATGCTCTAAATAAATTGATAATGTTGCTTCTTTTCCTGTTGATGGTGGTTCATAAATAGTAGTATTAAATTGAATATAATAGTTTCCTTCTTTATTAATAATGAAATCTGAACTTTTTTCTTGATGTGTTATATCATTTTTCTCTACAACTCTATTGGTATCAAAAGTAATATATCCTCCATCTTGTAAATTTTCAGGTGTATAATTAAAACTATTTATATGTGCAGGATTATTATTTGATACAATAATTGTAAAAGTAACATTCCATATTAACAATATTACAATTAGGCTAATACTAATAGTCAAATAGCATATATTAGATTTTTCTTCACAACAATACAATTTTTTCACCCCTATTATAGTATATGACAAAATAATATATTTTGTAGTAACTTTTTATTTAATTCTATTATTGTAATTTATCTATTTTTCTTTACAATAATCTACACTCATACTTTCATTTTTATGAGACTACAAGCAAACAAAACAAAGATATAAAAAATATTATAAGCACAGCAATTAGATTTTAAAAATAAAAAATTACTTAATTTGCTTAGTAATCAAATTTCAAGAGCAAAACAAACAGAAGTTTTGCAAAAAGTATTGATTATTTTTTTTTGTTGTGGTATTATATTTTTGAAATTGGAAAGGAGGTTCAAAATGGCTGTACAAAAAACAAATAAATTAGTTGCACCTGTAGTAAAATGGGTTGGTGGAAAAAGACAATTATTATCTGAAATAAAAAAATATTCTCCAAAGAAATTTAATAAATATTTTGAACCATTTGTGGGTGGTGGTGCAGTACTATTTGAACTTCAACCTAAAAACGCAATAGTAAATGATATTAATAAAGAATTGATAAATTTATATAGTGTAATACAAAATAATGTTGAAGAATTAATAGATAAGCTATCTGATAAAGCTACTTATTCAAACACTTCAGAATGTTATTATAAAATTAGAGAATTGGATAGAGAACCTCAAAAATACAATAAAATGACTGGTATAGATAGAGCTGCTAGAGTTCTTTATTTAAATAAGACTTGTTACAATGGATTATATAGAGTTAATAGTGTTGGAGAATTTAATTCTCCATTTGGAAACTATAAGAATCCAAATATAGTTAATGAAATTACATTAAGGGCAGTAAATAAATATTTTAATGAATCTAACATTAAATTTTTAAATTGTGATTTTGAAAAGATATTTAAAAATGCAAAAAAGGGGGATTTTGTTTATTTTGACCCTCCATATGTACCAATATCAAAAACTTCCAATTTTACAGGATACAATGAAAGTGGGTTTGGAGAAATTGAACAAATAAGATTAAAAAAACTTTGTGATACACTTGATAAAAAAGGTGTTAAATTTTTATTATCAAATTCGGATTGTGAATTTATTAGAGAATTATATAAAGACTATAACATTGTTACTATTAAAGCCAAAAGATCAATTAATAGTAATGGAAATAATAGGGGGACTATAAGTGAGGTGTTAATAAGAAATTATGAGTAGATGCACAACTAACAAAGAAGCTTGGCAATTATTGTTTGACAAATACAATATTCTTAAAGAAATTAATCAAAATGGATATTTTAAAATAACTGCTAGACAAATAAACGAATTTAGAGAAGCTAGACTAATGACAAAATTTGACAATAGTGCAAATTTGCCAGAATTATTTAAAGATAATAATTTAGCAATATTACCAATTACAAGCAATAGCTATATGATTGCAAGATTTCAAACATATAAGAAGTTTGAAGAAACAGAAGATGAAGAAATTGTTAAAATTAGTTTTCCTGAATATATTCAAAGTTTAGATTATAACAACATAACAAGTGAAGCTTTAGCAATTAATTGTGCATATATAACACAAATATTAGAAAACTTTTTAGATGAAGAAGACCTTGTTCCTACTATAAGCGGAAAAATGGGTTCTGGTAATTTTGAATTTAAAATTAGTAAAAATGGGATGGAAACTGAATATATTAATGTTTCAGTTCAAAATTCAAGAATTGAAATAGATGGTGGATTTGAAGGTATAAATAGTTTAGCATTAGTTGAAGCTAAAAATGTAATTTCAGATGATTTTATGGTTAGACAATTATACTATCCATATAGACTGTGGAAAAGTAAAATAAATAAACCCATTAGACCTGTATATATGGTTTATTCAAATGGGATTTTTAATATTTATGAATATAAATTTGAAAATGATGAAGATTATAGTTCTATAAAATTTGTCAAAAGTAAAAAATATAGCATAGAAGATACAGAAATAGATATACAAGATCTTCAAGATGTATTTAATAATATTAATAAATTTAATAATGAACCAAGAATAGCATTTCCACAAGCAGATTCTTTTGATAGAGTTATTAACCTTTGTGAATTATTATTAAATGAACCAAGAACTAAAAGTGATATTACAGAAAATTATGCATTTGATGAAAGACAAACAAATTACTATACTGATGCTGCAAGATATTTAGGGTTAATAGGCAAAAATAAAAATGATGGAAATATAGAATTTAAATTAACTGAATTAGGAAGAAAAATACTAAACTTAAGATATAAACAAAGACAACTAGAATTTGTTAAATTAATATTAAAACATAAAGTGTTTTATGATTATTTAAAATTATATTTTGAGAATTCTGACAAGCCTACAACCTTTGATACAATAAAAATAATGAAACATTGTGATTTGTATAATATTGAAAGTGAAAGTACTTATAAAAGAAGGGCTTCAACAATAAGAAGCTGGATTGAATGGATTTTAGATTTAACAAGAATGTAAAATAAGATTACAATAAAATCAATTGATAAAATAAAAATGCCACAATAAATATTAAAAATCTGTGGAAATTGGTTTTAACTTAGAGGCGACAGTCTACAATACTAATCTCAAATCTTGCTTACTGTCTGGATTTCAAAATCTTATTTGACAAATTAATAAAAAGATGTTATCCTATAATTCCATTGAGAAATGTGTCGTTGGTCGTAACGAAACATATATGTAACTGGTATGTGTAACCGTAAACAATACACATATCTTTTTTTTGCTCAAAAATAAAAGCAAGGTAGCTCCGTAAAAACCACCCCACTATCGACTATGTATGTTACCTAGTCTTTGTCATTCTTTTCATCTTCTCTTAATTGAAAGTTCTTTTTTTTTCTGCAAGTAACATTTCAATTAATAGTAAGATAAGGTCGTAACTAGACATACAAGTAACCCCCTTTCCACCCTTTAGCAAAGGATTACCTTTCTGTCAATGAAAAGGTTACTATCTACTATACAACAAATTATATATTTTACAATGAACAAATGAAAATTCTACAAGAATTTTAAAAATCATACACCACATTATATATTTATCAAATTATTTAATATACTAATCAATATTTCTTGTAGTTCTATAGCTTTTGTTTTATCTAATTTTTCTAATAATATTTCATTGTTTGAAATAATTCTAATGCCTATACAAGGAACATTAAACTTATTACATACTGAATATGTTCCTATACTTTCCATATCTTCACTATAGTTTTTAAATATATTATTTATCCAATCTATTCTATCTATTTCTCTATTGAATACATCTCCACTTCCTAATATTCCCCTATATATTTTATTCGAACAATTTAGTTTTAGGATTTCTTCAATAATATTAACTAATTTTAAATCTGAATTTTGTATATCTTTTGCACGTTTATTTGGCTCCCATTCAAATGGATTCGAACCTTTTCCTCTATCTTTGCTTGGCATTTTATATGCGTTAATATTACAACACTTTTCACCTACAATAATATCTCCTATATGTAAATCAGTTCTATGTGCTCCTGCAATACCTTGATTTATAACTATATTGGGATGAAAATTTATAACTCCAATAGTAGTTGCTATAGTTGAATTTATTGTTCCTACTAATGTTTTTGATATTACTACTTCTATATTATTAATACTTCCTTCATAAAATTGATATCCTGCTATTGTTCTATCTTTTCTATTTTTTAGTTTACTTAATAGACATTCTATTTCAATATCCATTGCCCCTTGTATTAAAACCACTTTATCTTTCAATTTTATTATCCTCGCTTTATAAAAAATTTTTTATGAAAACATTATATCATATTATCTATAGAAATAAACCTATTTATTAGTATCTTTCCAATAAGCTAGATTTTATAACATTTTTTAACATATGCAATTTGTTTTTTATAACAATTTTATAACATTTAGTTTTAATTTTTAGTTTTCTAATCTCTGGAACCCTTGAAAATACTACATTTTTATTTTTAGTATAAAAACATATAAAAAACGAGAAAACATTGATATCTCAACGTTTTCTCGTTTTTTGTTTGGAGGCGCCTATCGGAGTCGGACCGATCATCAGAGTTTTGCAGACTCGTGCCTTACCGCTTGGCTAAGGCGCCATTTATATTTAATAATAAACTTTTTAGTATATTTTATTATATGCTTTACTTAAAAAAATAGTACATATTTTTTGGAGCAGGTAACGAGAATCGGACTCGTGACTAAACCTTGGCAAGGTCTCGTTTTACCACTAAACTATACCTGCAAATATTTTTCTTAATATATTACTTTATTCATATTAGCAACTCTCTTAAATTATATTCAAACATATTTAATATAATACCAAAAAATATAAACAATGTCAATAGTTTTTCAAATTCCAAATATATGATAGCTATAATTAATAGTTTTAAACTAATAACATATAAACATTATATAGTTGTATAGGCTAGAAGTTCAATTTATTAGAATATTTTTAACTTCTAACCTTACTATTCTCAATACCTTACTTTTTAGCAGTTTTTCTCTTGCTTGTTTTTTTATTAGATAATTTTGTTGTTTCCTTTTTTACATTCTCTGCTTCTTTAGGATCCCATTTTTCACCCAACTTTGGTTTATTCCAAGAAATATAGTCACAAGATTTTGGATTATTTTCACAAATATAATAATTTTTCTTCCTTTTTGTTTTTCTAACTTGAACTATTGCACCACATTTTGGGCAAGGAACATCTATTGTTTCAACAATAGCCTTTGTATTTTTGCATTCAGGATACCCTGGACAAGCTAAAAACTTTCCATACCTTCCAATCTTATAAACCATCATTCTTCCACATTTTTCACATTGTACATCAGACACTTCATCAACTAATTGTACATGTTCAAGTTCCTTTTCAACCTTTTCGAGAACCTTTTCAAATGGTCCATAGAATTCTCTAATCATCTTTTTCCATTCTTCTTTTCCCTCAGCAATTTCATCAAATTCATTTTCGATTTTTGCTGTAAACTCTACATTTATAATATCTGTAAAATTTTCTGTAAGTAATTTATTTACTATTTTACCTAGTTCTGTTGGAACTAATTGTTTTTGTTCCTTTTCTATATAACTTCTTTCTAAAATTGTTGTAATTGTTGGTGAATATGTACTTGGTCTCCCTATTCCTTTTTCTTCTAATGCCTTTACTAAGCTTGCCTCTGTATACCTTGCTGGTGGTTCTGTAAAGCTTTGTTTCGGATTTATCTTTAATAATTTTACTTCCTGATTTTGTTGTAATTCTGGCAGCATTCCTTCTTCTTGTTCTTCTTTATCATCAGTTCCTTCTACATATAAAATCATGAATCCTTTAAACTTTAAATTTTGTCCATTTGCTTTAAAATCATATTCATTTGCTTTTATATTTACTGACACAGTATCATATATTGCAGGTTTCATTTGACTTGCCATAAATCTATTATAAATTAGTTTGTATAATTTATATTGTTCTTTAGATAAATCATTTTTTATATCGTCTGGTTCTATATCTGAATATGTTGGTCGTATACCTTCATGAGCATCTTGAGCATCTTTATTTGTTTTATAGTATCTATTCTCATAAAATTCCTCTCCATATGTAGAAACTATATGCGTTTTGGCTGTTAGTCTTGCCTCTTCTGATATTCTCGTTGAGTCTGTTCTCATATATGTTATTAAGCCCACTGTGCCTTTATCAGATACTTTTACACCCTCATATAAGCTTTGTGCTATGGCCATAGTCTTTTTTAATGTAAATCCTAATTTTCTAGATGCTTCTTGTTGCATTGTACTTGTTGTAAATGGTGGTGCTGGATTTCTCTTTTTCTCACCTTTTTTAATATCTGAAATAATATACTTTGCTTTTTCAATATTCTTTAATATTTCATCAACTTGTTCTTTGGAATTTATTTCTTGCTTTTTCCCATTTTTCCCAAAAAATCTTGCTTCAAATTCCTTTTTAGATTTCTCATCTTTTAAATTAGCATATATATTCCAATATTCTTGTGGTATAAAATTTTCTATTTCATTTTCTCTATCAACTATCAATTTTACTGCTACAGATTGTACTCTACCTGCAGATAACCCAGTTTTTACTTTCTTCCACAATAATGGACTTATTTTATATCCAACTATTCTATCTAGAACTCTTCTAGCTTGTTGTGCATCTACAGTATTTATATCAATGTCTCTGGGTTCTTTTATCGATTTTTGTACTGCAGTTTTTGTTATTTCATTAAAAGTTACTCTTGTTATTTTTTCTTTATTATCTTCTAAAATCTTTGCTAGGTGCCATGCTATAGCTTCACCCTCACGGTCAGGGTCAGTTGCTAAATATACTTTTTTTGCTTTTTTAGCATCAGACTTTAGAGATTTTATTAAGTCTCCTTTTCCTCTTATATTTATATATTCAGGTTCAAAATCATGTTCTATATCTATTCCCATTTTTGATTTTGGTAAATCTCTTATATGTCCCATTGAAGCTACAACTTTCGTGCTTCCTCCTAAAAACTTTTTTATTGTATTAGCTTTTGCTGGTGATTCTACTATTATTAATTTATCTGCCATATATCCTCCTTGGTTTTTTATTAAAAATTCTTCCTCAATAATTCTGAAATAATCTCTTCAGCATTTATTAGAGATACTTGATTCTCCTTAAATTTAGTTAGAATCCTATCTTCTTCTAGTTCATCATTTGTTATATATTTTATACTTTTTGTTTCTACTTTTGGTTCATTTGATAAATACTCAGTTTTTACTATTTGTATTCCATATTTAGCTTTATCTTTAGAACCTGTGTAATCTTCATTTATTTGTTTATAATATTCAAGTTTTATTGGATGATTTATTCCTGCTTCTTTAAGTTTGTCTTCCTCAATAAATGCACATCCAAAAAATGTCTTCAAAAAAATCCCCCTTTTCTTTGATCTATTGCAACATTTAATATATTACTACTATTTTCAAATGTTTGCAAGGATTTTCCATCGCATTTTTTGACAAATATATAATTAATTTTATGTTTTAACATAATATCAACAAAATATTTCTAAATTTCATCGTATAAAACTAGTTGATATTATTTTTTCATTTTCAGGTTCTTTTACACCTAAATTTCTTCCTGCTTCTATACTTTTCAAAAGCCAAGCCATATTATTTGCAAGAGTCCTCATTGTTTGTAAACCTTCCTCATCTTTTAAAACATCTTCTGGCTTACTACCATGAACCATATTCCAATATTGAGATGTAACAATAGGCATATTATTCATTGCAAAATATTTATTTATTTGATCAAAAGTTGATGTTGCGCCCCCTCTTCTACAACTTACAATTCCTGCCGCAACTTTATTTTTGAATAAATTCCTTCTTCCATAAAATATTCTATCCATAAATGATGTTATCATTCCACTTCCTGAAGCAAAGTGCACTGGCGTTCCAAAAATAAATCCATCTATATTTGGAACCTTTTCTAAAAATTCGTTTACTTTATCATCTACAAAACATTTTCCTGTTTGTAAGCACCTACCACATCCTATACAACCTGCTGTTGGTTTACTTCCAAGCCAAAATTCTTCTGTTTCAATATCATTTTTTTCCAATGTTTTCTTTACTTCTGTTAAAGCTGTATATGTACATCCCTTTTGATGTGGACTTCCATTTACTAATAAAACTTTCATAAAAAAATTCATTCCTTTCTCAATATGTTTTTTCTACAATTTCATTTTGATTTTTATATATGCTATTTGGTGGAATTATTTTTCTTACTGATGATAGAGGATATATATTAGATTTTTTTCCGATTACTGTACCTGGATTTAATACTGATCCACATCCTATCTCTACTTCATCGCCTATCATTGCTCCGAATTTTTTTAATCCTGTTTCAATCTCTTCTATCTCATTTTTTACTTTTACTAATGTTTTATCTGATTTCACATTTGATGTTATTGAACCTGCTCCCATATGAGCTTTATACCCTAATATTGAATCTCCTACATAATTATAATGTGGCACTTGGACTTTATTAAATAGTATTACATTTTTTAATTCTGTTGAATTCCCAACTACAGAGTTTTCTCCTATAATTACATTTCCTCTAATAAATGCACAATGTCTAATTTCTGCATTTTTTCCTATAATTGCTGGTCCTTTTATATATGCAGTTTCTGATATTGTCGCTGATTTTGCTATCCATATATTCTCACCTTTTAAATCATATTCATTAATATCTAAAGAATTTCCTAATTCAATTATAAATTTGCCTATTTTAGGTAATACCTCCCAAGGATATGTTGCTCCATCAAATATTTTTGACGCTATTGTTTCTTTCAAGTTATATAAACTTGTTATTTTACATTCTTCCATTATACCTCCTCCATTCTTTTTGTGTGAATTACTGATAGTATAGTAAAATCTTTCATTTTTCAATAAATTTATTAGTGTGCCATGTGTTTTATATAATAAAAAGTCAAAATGACTTCTATATATAGAAAATATTAAAATTTGAAAATAAACTTTTGCTATTTAATTATATAACTTATATACACTTATATCATTTTTTTTATGTATTTTCAATACTTTAATATATCTATTTGTTTTATTTGATATTTCTCTATTGTATGATTATTAGAATATATATAAGTAGTTCCTTTTAGCATAACAAACATTACAACCACTACAAATAAAATTTGTTTTCTTTTATTTAATTTCATATTCTCATCTTTTTCTAAATTAGATACAACTACTCTATTTTTAACATTTTCTATTATTCTTTTGTTTAATTTATTATTTTTTCAATATTTAATATTCCTTCTTATTCTAATGATTTTCTTGTTTCTTTATCTAATTTAGAGCTAAAATCCTTAATTAAAATTTCATTTACTATATAATACCATTATATCAAAAAAGGTTACGATTTTTTTATTTTCGAAAAAAATATAGAGATTTTTTAATCTCTATACATATTTTAAATAAAACTGTAATTTATTATTTTACTTACTTAACATTTTTATTGCTTCATCTTCATTTTCTACAAAAAATATATCTTTACCATTATTGCTTTCATATATGAAATCTTTTAATGGTTTGCTTGTATATTTTGAATAATCTCCATATACAGCAAATTTTGTTTGATAATTTATAAACTTTTGTAAAATTTCTCCTGCTAGTCCTTTACTCAATATAAAAAATTCTTCTACTACTGCATCTTTATTCAATGCTACTTTATTACAGTTTGTTTCATATTTTATAGTCATAATAAAATCAATTGCTGACTGAACATCCTTTATTACAATTTCATTACTTTTTATTACTGCTATGTCATTTATAGTTTTTATTTCCATTTTATATATCTCCTCATAATTTAACTATTTTTTCTTTACAATGGCATTCTGGATTTTCACAGTACAATTAGAATTATAGCCACTAGCACATTTATCATCACACTACATTTTAATATCAATATTTACAATATGCCAAATTGTTCATTTCATGTTATATGCATACCACACATATTTTATTTTTCACTTTTATTCCTCTAATCAATTTACTAAATTGTATTTTATTTTTAAATTAGCTTTTTAAATTAATTTACATTTAATATAGTAATAATATCTATATTACTTAATTTATTGTATTCAAAGTTTAAAAA
>CAPNAQ010000044.1:0-11847 GCA_948663505.1 uncultured Clostridia bacterium
TTATATATATTCTTTAATAACTCGTTTAAAACTTCATTCGACTCTTTACTCATATTACCCTTTATAATTATTCTCCATCTAAATCTATTCTGAATTTTATCTATTGGTGAAGGCATTGGTTTAAATATCTTAAATTTATCATTATCTAATTTATTCTTTATAAATTCGTAAGCACTATTTGAAACTTTTTTTATTTTTTCTTCACTTATACTGTTAAATCCAATTATTATTATATCGCAATATGGTGGATATTTCAACTGTTTTCTTAAAGCAATTTCTGTTCTATAAAAACTTTCATAATTTTGTTTTTGTGCATCTTGAATACTAAAATTTTCAGGATTATAACTTTGAATTATTACTTTTCCTTGCAAATTTTCTCTTCCTGCCCTTCCTGCAACTTGAGTTAAAATCTGAAATGTTCTTTCTGTTGCTCTATAATCATCTATATTTAATGAGCTATCTGCAGCAATCACTCCTACTAATGTAACTTTTGGAAAATGATGACCTTTTACCACCATTTGAGTTCCAATTAATATATCAATTCCATCATTTTTAAACTTATTTAAAATATCCTCATGTGAATTTTTCTTTGTTACTGTATCTACATCCATCCTAATAGTTTTAGCATTTGGAAACTGATTTATTATTTCTTGTTCTAATTTTTGTGTTCCTGTACCAAAATATCTTATTTTATCAGTTCCACATTCAGGACATATGCTTACTAAATTTTCCTCATATCCACAATAATGACATCTAAGTTTATTTTCATAACTATGATATGTCATACTAATATTACAATTCTTACATTTAATAGTATATCCACAATTTCTGCACATTATAAATGTTGAGTGTCCTCTTCTATTTAAAAATAATATTGTTTGAAGTTTATCTTTTAGATTTTTTTCTATTGCATTATATAAATTATAACTTAGCATAGATCTATTTCCATTTGCTAATTCTTGTTTTAAATCTATTATTTCTACTTTTGGCATTTCAGAATTATTAGCTCTTTTTGTTAATTTTAATAATGTAATTTTACCATTTTTAGAATTATAAAAAGTTGTTAAATCGGGTGTAGCACTTCCTAGAACTAACGGTATTTTTTCCTGTTTTGCAATTTTTTTTGCTACTTCCTTTACATTATATTTTGGACTTGCTTCAGATTTATAAGAACTATCATGTTCTTCGTCAATTATTATTAATCCTAAATTTTGAAGAGGGGCAAATATTGCAGATCTTGCTCCAATTACTATTTTAACATTGCCTTCTTTTATTCTTTCCCACTCATCATGTCTTTCTCCAACAGATAATTTACTATGTAATACTGCAATTTTCTCTTTTCCAAATCTTGATATAAACCTATCTAACATCTGTGGTGTTAATGAAATTTCTGGAACTAAAACAATTGATGATTTTTCTTTTTCTATTACTTTTTCTATCAATTGTAAATATACTTCTGTTTTTCCTGAACCAGTAACTCCAAATAATAAAAACTGTTCATACTTTTCTTCATCAATTACTGTCTGAATTTTTTTATATGCTATTTCTTGTTCATCTGTTAATTGTAATTTAGTTGTTTGTTCTATATTTTTATTTAATAAAGGATTTCTTTCAATCTTTTTTTCTGTAATTTCTAAATATCCATTTTTAATTAAAGTATTTACTATTGCCCTTGAACAATCTGTAAATACCTCTATATCAGAAATAGTACATCCCTCATTATTTTTTACAAACTCTAAAATTCTCCTTTGCTTTTCAGACTTTATTTTGCCTTGTTCTATTTCAAAGTCAATTTCTTCAATGTGTTTCTTTGTATAAATAACATTTATCTTTTTATCTTTTATTCTTTTATCTAAATTTTTTGTTCTTGTCCCTGGTGTTTGCATTAATTTAATACATTCAGATATATTACAAAAATATCTCTTTGCCATCCACTGTGCTAATTGTACTTGTTTATCTGACAATCCATTTTCAACTTTTGCTATATCTTTTATTTCAAACTCTGATTTTTCTTTTATTTTTACTACATGTGCCTCTTCTAATTTTTTTAATCTACCAAATGGCACCAAAACTTTACTACCTATTAAAACTATATCTTCAAGCTCTTTTGGTATATTATAATCAAATGTTTTATTTAATTTCTTTACTGTACTATTTATAATAACTTCTGCTACCATTTTTCTCCCTTGCTTTTGTCTATTTTCTTCTATTTGTTATTTTACTATATTTTGTTATCTAAATCAATAATTATTTTTTCTAGTTTTCGTTAACATTGTCTATTACTTCTTTACAGTCTTTCCAATTTATAACTTTCAACACATCATACTCTTTTGCTAATCGTTTTGCGATCTCTTTTGTATTATCTGTTGATTGTAAGTCTGCTACTATTATGTTTTTTAAATATTCTTCTCTTCCATATAATATCTTGAATATTATTGATCTTAAAAATCCCTCTATTTTCTCTTCCTGATTTTTTACTGCTATTATTATATATATTCCATTTGATTTAAATTTTGTATATGTACCTATATATATGATATTTTTTATAATCTCTAACAAACCATAAATGGCTAATGTCCAAAATATTGTATTTAGTATAAATTCGGTCATCCTTATTGCCTCCTATTGTTTATTATATGTTTTTTTTATCTTTTTGTGATAATGTTCCATGAGTGATGTGTCTTTTTGGACATAAAAAATGAACTACTCTAAAAAGTAATTCATCTTATTTAGTTAGTTAAATTAATTGTAATATTGCAACTTCAGCAGAATCTCCTCTTCTAGGACCTGCTTTAACAATACGTGTATAACCACCAACATTTTTATCTGCATATTTAGGAGCTAATTCATTAAATAGTATTGCTGGAACATCAATATTTTTTCCATCACTATTTTTTATTTTATTAACTTTTCTCATTATTTTTCTTCTAGCATTTAATCTTGAAGGCATATCTTTTTGCCTTTTTTCAGTAGTTTCTTCTTTAACTACCTTTAAATATTCTTTTCCATTTTTACTTTTTACTAATTCTGTAACTTTATTACCTTTTGAGTCTAATTTTGCTTTTACAATTTTTACTTCTACTTCTTCAAAATTGTCTTTTTCTTTTATTGCAAGTGATATAATACTGTCAACTATTGATTTAACTTCTTTTGCTCTTTGTAATGTCGTTTCAATTTTTCCATGTACAATAACATCTGTTGTTAAATTTTTTAACATTGACTTTCTTATATCTGTTGTTCTTCCTAATTTTCTATTTGTAGCCAATTTTTTTCACCCTTTCTCTACGTTTCGTTTCACTCCACTTCGTTCATCGTCATTCTAAAAATTCTTCGAATTTTTCGTCTGCCAAATCTTTTCTCTGGAGCCTTTTCGTTTCGTTTCACTCCACTTCGTTCATCGTCATTCTAAAAATTCTTCGAATTTTTCGTCTGCCAAATCTTTTCTCTGGAGCCTTTTCGTTTCGTTTCACTCCACTTCGTTCATCGTCATAATCTTAAGCTATATTTTTTATATTATAAATTCATTCTATTTTTACTCATCTTCTTGTGCAAAGTCCAAGCCTAATGAATGTAATTTTGCTGTTACTTCATCAAAAGATTTTTTACCCAAATTTCTAACTTTCATCATTTCTGTTTGAGATTTACTTATTAAATCTTCAACTGTTGATATATTCGCTCTTTTTAAGCAATTATATGATCTAACTGATAATTCTAATTCTTCAATTGACATTTCTAGAACTTTTTCTTTTTTAGATTCTTCTTTTTCAACCATTACTTGTGTATTTTTAGTTGTTTCAGATAAGTCTATAAATAATTCTAAATGTCCTGTCATTACTTTTGCTGCTAAACTTAATGCTTCATGTGCTTTTAAACTTCCATCTGTCCATATTTCTATTACTAATTTATCATAATCTACAGTTTGCCCAACTCTAGTATTATCAACTTGATAATTAACTTTTTTTACAGGTGTATAAATAGAGTCTATTGGAAGTACTGATATGTCTTGATTTTGCTTTTTATTTTTATCAGATGAATTATATCCTCTTCCTCTATCTGCTGTCATTTCTACAATAAGACTTCCTCCCTCTGATACTGTGGCAATATGTAAATCTGGATTTAATATTTCTACTGTTCCATCTGTTTCTATGTCTGCTGCTGTAACTTCTCCTTCACCCTTAAATTTTATTCTTAATATTTTTTCTTCATTTTCTTCAAATTTAAGTCTTACATTTTTTAAATTTACTATTAATTCTGGTACATCTTCTACAACATTTGGTATTGTAGAAAATTCATGTAATACACCATCTATTTTTACACTTGTTATTGCACAACCTGGAAGTGACGAAAGTAATATTCTCCTTAATGAATTTCCTATTGTTACACCATATCCTCTTTCTAATGGTTCACATACAAATTTAGCATAATTATTTGCATCATCAATTTCTAGACATTCAATATTTGGCTTTTCAAATTCTATCATTTTTACCTCCTAAATTGAGACTATTCTCAAACTCTTTAAAAACTTTATAGGTTTTTTTAAGTAAAATTCTAAAGTTTTGATTAAACCTTTACACTTACTTTCAAAAACTATTATTTTGAGTAAAGCTCTACTATTAAATGTTCTTCAATTGGAAGATCTATATCTTCTCTAGCTGATAATCTAATTACTTTACCAGTTAGTTTTCCATTATCTCTTTCTAACCAAGCTGGAACTGGTCTTGTAGAATTTTCTTCTATATTTGCTTTTAATGTAGAGTTATCTTTTTTGCTTTCTCTAACTGTTATTACATCTCCTGCTTTAACTAAATATGATGGTATATCAACTGTTTTACCATTTACTTCAAATTGTGCATGGTTTACAAATTGTCTTGCTTGCGCTCTAGATAATCCAAATCCTAATCTATATACAACATTATCTAATCTACTTTCTAATATTTGTAATAAATTTTCACCTGTTACACCTTTTTTGTTTGAAGCCATTTCAAAATATTTTCTAAATTGTCTTTCTCCAACTCCATAATATGCTTTAGTTTTTTGTTTTTCTCTTAATTGTGTTCCATATTCAGATAATTTTGCTCTTTTTTGTCCATGTTGTCCTGGTGCATAATTTCTTCTTGATATACTACATTTATCTGTATAACATCTTTCACCTTTTAAGAACAATTTTTGTCCTTCTCTACGGCATCTACGACATTGTTCATCTTTATATCTTGCCATTTATATTTTCTCCTTTCATTCTAAACTCTTCTTCTTTTTGGTGGTCTACAACCATTATGTGGTATTGGTGTTACATCTTTTATAGCACTTATTTCAAGTCCAGCTGTTTGAAGAGATCTTATTGCAGCTTCTCTACCAGCTCCTGGACCCTTTACAAAAACTTCTACTGATTTTAATCCATGTTCCATAGCTGCTTTTGCTGCTGTTTCTGCTACTTGTCCTGCAGCAAATGGTGTACTTTTTCTTGAGCCTTTAAATCCTAATTCTCCAGCACTTCCCCATGAAATTGTATTTCCTTGCGTATCTGTTATTGTAACAATTGTATTATTAAAGCTAGAATGTATGTGTGCAGAACCTTTTTCAATGTTTTTTCTATTTCTTCTAGCTACAGGTTTTCTTGTTGTTTTATTATTAGCCATTTTTTTAAATTCCCTCCTCTATTTAAGTGAATTATTTATATATTATTTATAATTTTATTTTTTATAATGTATTTTATAACTTTTCTAAAATTGATTAGAAGTATTAAGATGTGTATTTTTGATAAATAATACAAGCTGAAGGTGTACGTTTGTACATCAAATTTTGCATTATTTAGCGAAAATATTCAGATTAATGCTTGTAATCGATTTTAAACTATTTTTTACTTTTGCTAACCAATTTTCTAGGACCTTTTCTTGTTCTAGCATTAGTTTTAGTTCTTTGTCCTCTTACAGGTAAACCTCTTCTATGTCTTAAACCTCTATAACATCCAATTTCTGTAAGTCTCTTTATATTCAAAGCAACTTCTCTTCTTAAATCACCTTCAACTGTATATGATTCATCAATAACTTTTCTTATACTATTAACTTCATCATCAGTTAAATCTTTAATTCTAGTATCTGGATTAATTCCAGCTTTTGCTAAAATTTTTTGAGAGCTTGTTAACCCTATTCCATAGATATATGTAAGTCCTATTTCTACTCTTTTTTCTTTTGGTAGATCTACTCCTGCTATACGAGCCATATTTTTTTGCACCTCCAAATTTTTCTTAAATATTAATTTTTTAAATTCATAAGTTATTCGTAATTTTTATTATTTAAACGATTAACTTAATATTGTCTTTATCTTCTCTAAAGGTGAAATGCACCCATGCTCTTGGGTCTTTAGATATTTTTAAGACATATATATAAACACAAATGATATGTAATATATTTTTAATATATTTTACAGCCGCAATCTATTTGTGTTATAAACATTTTAAAATTATAGGAAAATTCCTATACTATCAATATTATCCTTGTCTTTGTTTATGTTTAGGATTTTCGCATATTACTCTAATTTTTCCCTTTCTTTTTATTACTTTGCATTTAGGGCATATTGGTTTTACTGATGGTCTTACTTTCATTCTTTGCACCTCCTCTTTTAATTTCAAAAGACAAATATATTATTAGTCCTTTGTATTATATATATTATGGGTTAATTTACTTGTTTATTTTGCTCTCCATGTTATACGACCTCTTGTTAAATCATATGGTGATAATTCTACTTTTACTTTATCACCTGGTAAAATCTTTATATAGTTCATCCTAAGTTTTCCTGATATATGTGCTAATATTTGATGTCCATTTTCAAGTTCAACTTTAAAATTTGTATTTGGTAATGCTTCAACAACAACTCCCTCAACTTCTATAACATCCTCTTTTGCCAAAATATATCCCTCCTATAAGAGCAATTTAATATCATCTATCAAATTGTATTAAATTTTTTTGTAAATTAATATTTATTATAGATTTTTTATAATAAATATCAAATTATGTCAGTTTTTCCCATTTTGATAATAACTTCTATATTATATATCAAATTTAAAGCATTGTCAATATTTCTGGCTCTTTTTCTGTAATTAAAATTGTATTTTCATAATGTGCTGCCATACTACCATCTTCAGTAACTATTGTCCAACCATCATCCAATTGTAATATATTTGGTTTTCCTTGTATTACCATAGGTTCTATAGCTAATGTCATACCTGGTTCTAATCTTATTCCTCTTCCAGATTTTCCATAATTTGGGATTCCTGGCTCTTCATGCATTTCTTTTCCAATTCCATGTCCTTGAAATTCTCTAACTACTGAATATCCTTGTGAACGCACATATTCTCCAATTGCATGAGACACATCTCCAATTCTAAATCCTGTTTTAGCATATTTTATTCCTTCAAAAAATGCTTGTTTTGTGACATTTACTAATCTTTGATTTTCATTTGATGTATTACCTACTATAAATGTTCTTGCAGCATCACCATTAAATCCTTGTTTTAGAGCAACTGTATCAATACTTACTATATCTCCATCTTTTAAAATTCTATTTTTTGAAGGAATTCCATGTATAACTTCATCATTTATTGATACACATATTGAAGATGGAAATTGTGGTACTCCTTTTATTCCTGGATTATAACCCTTCTCTGCTGGAATTGCTCCTAAATTTCTCATTGTTCTTTCAGCAATTTGATCCAATTCCCATGTTGAAATTCCTTGTTTTATATGTTTTTCTATCTCCTGATATACAATAGCTACAACTTTACATGCTTCTTTCATTAGTTCAATTTCTTTTTTTGATTTTATTGTTACCATTATATCTCCTCACATTTTTATTTATAATTAACTTTTTAAAGATCTTAGAAAACTCTTGCACTCAAACTTAAATCAACTTAATATTTGGGCTATTTCTTCTGCAACGTCTTTACCTAGTTTATTAATAGATTTACTAACAAGTTCTGTTAATAAATTTCCTTGTTTTTCATAATATTCAACTAATGGACTTGTTTGTCTAAAATATGTTTCGATCCTATCTCTGACAGTTTCTTCAGTATCATCAGCTCTTTTTATTAATTTAGAATTACATTTATCACAAATTCCTTCAACTTTAGGAGGATTTAAAACTATATTGTATATTGTTCTACATTCTTGATTTGAACATACTCTTCTATTTACAATTCTTTCTATAATTTCTTCTTCTGGTGTTATTAAATTAATAACTTTGTCAATTCTTTGACCTTTTTGTGTTAATATTTTATCTAACTCTTCAGCTTGTTTTACTGTTCTAGGAAATCCATCTAATATAGCTCCTTTTTTAACATCATCTTCTTCTAATCTATTTTTTATAAGTTCTATTGTTACATCATCTGGTACTAAGTTTCCTTTTGATATATATGAATCTGCTAATTTTCCTAATTCTGTTCCTTCTTTTATATGCTTCCTAAAAATATCTCCTGTTGATATTTGCTTAATTCCTAATTTTTCTTGTAAAATTTTTGCAACAGTTCCTTTTCCTGTTCCTGGTGCTCCTAACATAATAATAAACATATCTAATCTCTTCCTTTCACTTCGCTTCGCTTCGTTCATCGTCTTCCAAAGTTTTTTTCTAAAACTTTGGCTGCCAAATCTTTGTCTCTGAAGCCTTTTCGCTTCGCTACGTTCATCGTCATCTAAACATTTTTTCGAAAGATTACTAAAATTAATATTATAATAATCTTTATAATATTTACTAATTTACTAAAATGAATATAAGACAAAATATATATGCCTCTATATTAATAAATATTATAAAAATCATTATAGGGTGATATGAATAATATGTCTCATATCGCCCCCACAATTTATATATTATTCTAAAAATCCTTTATAATGTCTCATTACTAATTGTGATTCCAATTGTTGAACTGTTTCTAATGCTACACCTACAACAATTAATATTGATGTACCACCAAATGCTATATTTAAGCTTGTAAATCTTAAAAGCATTGGTAATATAGCTATTACTGCTAAGAAAAATCCACCAAATATTGTTAGTTTAGATATTATTGATGATAAATAATCTGTTGTTGGTTTTCCTGCTCTTATTCCTGGTATAAATCCACCATTTTTCTTAATGTTGTTTGATACTTCTGCTGGATTAAATGTAGCATAAGTATAGAAAAATGTAAATGCCATAATTAATACTAAATATACAATAGCATTACCTATAGAATAACCTATTCCTACACTTGAAGATGATGTAGCTATTGAAAATTTATACAATCCTGCTAAAAATCCTGTTTGACTAGCAATATCATTTACAAATATTTGTATTATCATTGCTGGAAATGTTAAAAATGATGATGCAAATATTATTGGCATAACTCCTGCCATAGCTAATTTAAGTGGTATATGTGTACTTTGTGCTCCAACCATTTTTCTTCCAACTACTTTTTTAGAATATTGAACTGGTATTCTTCTTTCTGCTTGTTGTACAAAAATAACCCCTGAAACTAATATTATAGCTCCTATAATTATTCCTATAGACACTAATAATCCTGTTGTACTAAATCCATCACCAGTAATCATTAAATTCCATAATGTTGTTATAAAACTTGGTAGTCCTGAAATTATACCAACAAAAATTATCATTGAAATTCCATTCCCAATTCCCTTATTTGTGATTTCATCTCCAAGCCACATCAAAATTGATGTTCCTGCTACTAATGAAATTACAACTAATGCTCCTGTTAAAAATTCAGTATTAATAAAAATTCCAGAATTTCTATAAGATACAAATAAACCTATAGCTTCAATTAAAGCTAAAACTAATGTTAGCATTTTTGTATATTTATTAATTTTCTTTCTTCCTTCTTCTCCTCCTTCTTTAGTTAATCTCTCTAAAGATGGTATTATCATTCCTAATAATTGAATAACAATTGATGCTGTTATATATGGACTAATTGACATTGCAAAAACAGAAAATCTCGAAAATGCTCCTCCTGAAATCATATCTATCAATCCTGATATTCCATTACCTGAATTCATTGCTTCACTTAATGTTATACTATTAACCCCTGGTACTGTTATATAACATCCTAATCTAAAAACAACTATTAATAGTAGTGTATATAATATTCTTTTTCTTACATCAGGTGTCTTTAATGCATTTTTGATTGTTTTAAACAACTAAATCACCTCAGCCTTTCCGCCTAAAGCTTCAATCTTCTCTTTTGCTGCTGCAGTAAATCTTATAGCTTTAACGTTTAATTTTTTCTCTAAGTTTCCTGTTGCTAATATTACTATTCCATCATTAACTTTGTTTATTATTTTATCAGCAATTAAAGTTTCTGCTGTAACATCATTTACTGTTGATTTGTTTAACATTGTTAGTGTTACTTCTGTGTAATTTTTAGCATGAATATTAGTGAATCCTCTTTTTGGTAATCTTCTATATAATGGTGTTTGACCACCTTCAAATCCTCTTCTTACTCCTCCGCCTGATCTTGCTTTTTGTCCTTTATGTCCTTTTCCTGATGTTTTTCCAATTCCAGAACCAATTCCACGTCCTACTCTTCTTCTTGAAACTTTACTTTCTTTAGGTTTTAATTCTCCTAATTTCATTTATGTTTGCACCTCCTTAAAATTTAATTCTTAAATTTTAGATGTCAGATGTCAGATGTCAAATGCAAGATATCTTAAAATTCCATTTATTAATTTCTACTTCATTGACTTCCTTTTTACCGACCTCTACTTATAATATTTCTTCTACTTTTTTGCCTCTTTTTTTAGCTACTTGTTCAACTGTTTGCATAGATTTTAATCCTTCAATTGTAGCATAAACAACATTTCTTGGATTATTTGTTCCAATAACTTTTGTTCTTATATTTTTATATCCTGCAAGCTCTAAAACTGGTCTAACACTTCCTCCTGCTATTAATCCAGTACCCTTATCAGCTGGTTTTAATAAAACTTTTGCACTACCAAATTTTCCTACATATTCATGTGGTACAGTTGTATCAACTACTGGAACCTCTACTAAATTCTTTTTAGCTTCTTGAATAGCTTTTTTTATTGCGTCTGGAACTTCTGAAGCTTTACCATTACCAACACCAATATGTCCATTTTCATCACCTACTACAACAACTGCACTAAATCTAAATGTTCTACCACCTTTTACAACCTTTGCAACTCTGTTTATGGCAACTACTTTTTCTTTTAATTCGCTTTTTTCTTCCATCAGTTTTCCTTTCCTCCCATCTTTTTATATTCATAAAATTTTTTCTTAATTCACAACAGTTTTTAATGTATATAAAAAATATTAATATTTTTTTGTATACATTAGAACTGTAATCCGCCTTCTCTTGCAGCTTCTGCTAATTCTTTTATTACTCCATGATATATGTATCCACCACGATCGAAAACTACAGCTTTTATATTTTTTTCTATTGCTTTTTTAGCTATCATTGTTCCAACCTCTTTTGCAGCTTCTTTGTTTGCATGTTTTGTTTTTATATCTTTATCTAATGTTGAACAACTTACTAATGTTTTTCTAGATTCATCATCAATTATTTGTACATACAAGTTACTATTACTTCTAAATACACATAATCTTGGTCTTTCACTTGTACCAGATATTTTTCTTCTTACTCTTAGATGTCTTCTTGTTCTTTTCATCTTTCTATCTGTCATTTTAATCATTTTTTATTCCTCCTTTCACTTCGCTTCGCTCCGTTCATCGTCATCTAAAAATTTCTTCGAAATTTTCATCTGCCAAATCTCTTCTTTGGAGCCTTTTCGCTTCGCTCCGTTCATCGTCATCTAAAAATTTCTTCGAAATTTTCATCTGCCAAAT
>CAPNAQ010000044.1:11943-12019 GCA_948663505.1 uncultured Clostridia bacterium
AAATCTCTTCTTTGGAGCCTTTTCGCTTCGCTCCGTTCATCGTCATCTAAACAATGTTTACAGAATTTACTTCATA
>CAPNAQ010000045.1 GCA_948663505.1 uncultured Clostridia bacterium
ATTAATATATAAATATTAACTATAGCGATAATTTGAGAAGGAGAGTGAATTTTATTTTAAAGAAAAAGTTTAAATTCTATACAAAAGAGATATTAAAACTTTTTAATATAATTCTAATATCATTTGGTTGTATAATGGCAATTGTATTAATAAAATATAAACCAATGTATGAAGTAATCATTTCAGGAGAAAAAGTAGGATATATAGAGAGTAAAAAGTTATTTCAACAAGAATTATCAGAATATACTCAAAATTATAAATCAAAAAATATAGAAAGCGTAGAAATAAATGATACTCCAAAATATGAATTAAAATTAGTAGATAAATCACAAGAAACAAATGAAGATGAAGTGTTAATTGCTATGCAAAAAGATATGAAAATAACTTATAAATATTATGATATATTAATAAATAGCGAAAAAATTGAATCTGTTAATACATTAGAAGAAGCTGAACAATTAGTTAATGAAATAAAGACTGAAGAAGTCACAATAGAAGAAAAGAAAACTGAAAATATAGAAGAGATGCAAACTAATAATTTAGAAGTAGCAAAATCAAATATTTTAGAAACTATAGGAAAAATGGAAGAGAGTAAGGCGATTGCTAATATTAATGGAATTAAAGTTGCAACACTACCAGTAACTGGAACTATAACATCAAGATATGGAGTAAATAGTAGAATAAGAAGTTCATCACACACAGGATTGGATATTGCAACTTCAACAGGAACTCCAATAAAAGCAATTTCAGATGGAACAGTGACATTTGCAGAAAATAAAGGAGCATATGGGAAACTAGTTAAAATAGACCATGGAAATGGAATAGAAAGCTGGTATGCACATACAAGTAAAATGTATGTAAAAGTAGGTCAAAAAATAAATGCAGGAGACATAATTGCCGCAATTGGTAATACAGGCAATTCTACAGGACCACATCTACATTTAGAAATAAGAATAAATGGGCAACATGTAAATCCTCAAACCTATTTATATAAGTAAATTTAAGTATAAAATAATTTAAAAACCACCATAATAAAGCAAAGGTGGTTTTTTTATGGATATAAAGCAAAAGGAAATAAAAACATTAATTTTTGAAATTTTAGGAACAGTATTTGGTGCATTTATAATGGCTATTGCAACATCATTATTTTTATTACCAAATCAATTATCATCAGGAGGTTTTGCTGGTATAGCAACAATATTGTACTATTTTTTAAATATACCAATGGGAATAACAATATTAGCATTTAATATACCATTGTTTTTATTTGCAGGATATAAATTAGGAAAAAGTATTTTTGTTAAATCAATAATAGGAACAACATCATTTTCTGTTTTTATAGATTTATTAGATAAATTACAACCCTTAACACAAGACAGATTTTTAGCTTGTATATATGGAGGAATAATTATAGGACTAGGAACAGCAATAATATTAAAATCAAATTCATCCACAGGAGGATCAGACTTAATTAGTATAGTTGCTAGAACCTATAATCCTAATATAAGGACAAGTAATGTAATTATATTAATCGATATTTTTATTGTAGCAATGAACATAATATTCTTTAAAGAAATAGAAATTGGTTTATATTCAGCCATTGCAATTTATTTAATGGGAAAAATAATTGATATTATATTTGAAGGAATATATTTTACTAAATTATTAATAATAATTTCAGATAAAAATCAGCAGATTGCTGAACAGATAGGTGAAAAAGTAGGAAAGGGAACCACAGGGTTATTTGGAAAAGGAATGTATACAAATGAACAAAAATTAGTACTTATTTGTGCTGCGTCTAGAGGTGATGTTGCTAGAGTAAAACAGGTTGCTAAAAGTATTGATCCAAATAGTTTTATAATTGTAGCTAATGCAAGGGAAGTTGTAGGTTTAGGTTTTAAATAGTTTTTTTAATTATATTATTTTTCTATAATTTATGTTATAATTATTTAAGTAACAAATTATGAGAGGAAGAAATAAAAATATGAAAGAGCAAAAATATATATTAAAAAATCAAGAATCATTTGAATTAAAAGACATATTTGAATGTGGGCAATGTTTTAGATGGAATGAACAAGAAGATAAAAGCTATACAGGAGTAATAAAAAATGCAATTATAAATGTAAAAGAAGAAAATGATGAAATAATATTCACTGGAAAATGTGAAGGAGAAATTAAATTTATAGTAGAAAATTATTTTGACTTAAATACAGATTATGAAGATATAAAAGAAAAATTATCAAATATAGATGAATACCTGAAAAAAAGCATAGAGTATGGAAAAGGAATAAGAATACTAAAACAAGATCTATGGGAAACAATAATATCATTTATAATATCAGCAAATAACAACATACCAAGAATAAAAGGAATAATAGAAAGACTATCACAAAAATATGGAAATGAAATTGAATGGAATGGAAGAAAGTATTATACATTTCCAACAAAAGAACAATTAAAAGATGTAAGTGTAGAAGAATATAGGAAAATGGGATTAGGATTTAGAGATATTAGACTATATGAAACTACACAAATGATATTGAATAAAGAAGTAGATTTAGAAAAATTGCAAAACAATCCAAATACGCAAGAGGTTAGAAATGAATTATTAAAATTATCAGGAGTAGGACCAAAAGTTGCAGATTGCATTTTACTTTTTTCAGATTTAAAAAGATATGATGTATTTCCAATAGATGTATGGGTCAGAAGAGTAATGAATGATTTATATATAAAAGAAGAGGATGAAACAAAAGTAAGTAAAACAAAGATTGAAAAAATAGCAGACGAGAAATTTGGAAATTTAAAGGGATTAGCACAGCAGTATTTATTTTATTGGAGAAGAGAAATGTAAAAAGCGTGACAAAAGGGGCGTCCCTTTTTGTCACACTCACTTTTTTATAATATATATGACAAAAAGGGACGCCCCTTTTGTCACGTGGAGGAGTAATGGGATTAAGAATAGTTTATGGAAAATCAGGTAGTGGTAAGAGTGAGTTTTGTTTTTCAGAAATTGCAAAATTAATAAAAAGAGAGAAAAAGATATATATTATAACACCTGAACAATTTTCTTTTACTGCCGAAAAAAAACTAATGGATGCGATTAATACAAATGCTGTTATTAATTCAGAGGTTATAACTTTAAGTAGAATGGCGCATAGAGTTACTCAAGAGATAGGTGGAAGCAAAAAGACTGCACTTACTAAGTGTGGTAAGGCTATGATTTTGTATTCAATTTTGAATGAAAATAAAAATAAGTTGAAGTTTTTAAGTAAATCAGATGAAAATATTGATTTATCAATGACTGTAATAACTGAATTCAAAAAGCATGGTATATTACCAAAACAGATTGAAGAAGAGGTTGATAAAGTAAAAGATGAATATTTAAAGACTAAATTAAATGATATGCTTTTAATATACCAAAATTTTGAACAAAAGCTTCAAGATGAATATATAGAGGATACTGATTTATTAACAATATTAAGTGATAATTTAGAAAACACTGATATTATAAAAGACAGTTTAATATATATAGATGAGTTTGCAGGTTTTACTTTTCAGGAATATGAGATTTTAAAGAAGTTTATTAAATTTGCCAAACAAGTAACATTAACAGTTTGTACTGATAGTCTAGAGTCATGTATTTCTCCAGATACAGATATATTCTATTCTAATAAAATTACTGTGACTAAAGTATTAAATTTAGTAAAAAAAGAAAATTTGGAATTAGAGCAACCTATATTTATAAAAGAGATTCCTCGTTTTAAAACAGAAGAGTTACAACATGTAGAAGAAAATATTTATAATAATAGACCAAAGGTATTTTGTAAAGATGTTGAGAATATAAAAATGTTTTTGGCAAAAAATCAGTATTCTGAGATTGAAAATGTTGCTAAGGAAATTACTAAATTAGTTAAAGATAATAGTTTAAGATATAAAGATATTTCTATAATTACAAAAAATATAGATACATATTCGAGTCTAGTTCGTGCAATTTTTACACAATATAATATTCCTGTTTTTATAGATGAAAAGAGAGATTTAAATCAAAATGTAATTGTTCAGTATTTGCTTTCAATATTTGAAATATTTAGTAATAATTTTTCAAAAGAAGCAGTTTTTAATTATTTAAAAATAGGATTTTCTGATATAGAAAAAGATGATATTTTTAAGCTAGAAAATTATTGTTCAAAATGGGGAATAAAGCAAAATAAATGGAAAAATGACTTTACTTTGGGTATAAATGATCAAAATAAAAAAGAAATTGAGTATCTGAATAAATTGAGAAAACAAATAATAGATCCTTTATTAAATCTGAAAAAGAGTTTTGGGATTGTCAAAGATACTGTGAAATCGATTTATGAGTTTTTGCAGAACGAAAATATAGAACAAAAAATAAATTTAAAGATAGAAGAATTACAACATATAGGACAAATTGATTTAGCTAATGAATACATATCAAGTTACAAAATTATTTTAGATATATTTGATGAGATGGTATTAATATTTGGAAATGAAAAATTGAGTATAGATAAATATGTACAAATAATAAAGACAGGACTTAAAAATAGTGAACTTGGAAAGATCCCAGCAACACAGGATCAAGTAATTGTTGGAGATGTTGATAGATCAAGAAGTCATAAAGTTGATACTATTTTTATAATAGGTTTAAATGATGGAAATTTTCCAAGTATTAATAAATCAGAGGGTTTTTTTGGAGATAAAGATAGAGAACTGCTTAAAAATGATGGTCTAGAACTTGCAAATGGAACAATAGAAAATTTATATGAGGAAAAATTTAATATTTATAAAGCTTTTACAACAGCAGAAAAAAGACTGTATTTGTCATATGCTTCATCAGAGACAGAAGGAAAATCATTAAGACCGTCAATGATGGTCAATAAAGTAAAAAAGCTTTTTCCAAAGTTAAAAGAAGAAAGTGATATTATAAGTAAGAATTATGAAGTTACAAATAAGCTGATGACATATCAAGAGTTATTGGAAAATATATCAATTCTAAGAGACAATAAAGAGATAGACGATATTTGGTATACAATATATCAATATTATAAAAATCAAAATGAGTGGAATGATAGATTACAAAAGGATTTGCAAGGAATGAATTACACAAATATACCAAAAAATATTGATAAAGAAATTATTGAAAAACTTTATGGAAGTACTCTAAATACAAGTGTATCAAAATTAGAAAAATTTGCAAAATGTCCATTTTCTTATTATTTACAATATGGCCTAAGATTAAAAGAAAAAGAGGAATTAAAAATTCAAAGTTTTGATACAGGTTCATTTATGCATGAGACTATAGACGAATTTTTTAGAAAGGTAAAAGAGGAAAATATTAATTTAGCTGATCTATTAACTGATGAAGATAGAATTCAAGAATTTGTAAATATTGTTATAAAAGAAAAATTGGATATGGGAAAAAAATACACATTTGTAGCATCATCAAAATATAAGGTACTAGTAAAAAGACTGCAAAGAATAGTAGCAAAGGCTCTAAAATACATAATAGAAGGTTTGGTTTATAGTGATTTTAAAATAGATGGTACAGAAATAGAATTTGGAAAAAGTGGAAAATATAAACCAATATTAGTTCAATTGGATAATGGAAAAAGAGTTGAGATAGTAGGAAAGATAGATAGGGTAGATACTGCAATGTCAGCTGATGGAAAGTATTTAAGAATTATTGATTATAAATCGTCAGCAAAAAATATAGATTTAAATGAAGTTTATGCAGGGCTTCAAATTCAGCTTTTAACATATATGGATGCAGTATGTAAAGAAGATGATTTATTACCTGCTGGAGTTTTGTATTTTTCTCTTTTAGAACAAATGATTAAGGCTGATAAAAAAATATCAGAAGAAGAAATTGAGGAAGAGTTGAGAAAAAATTTCAAAATGAAAGGTTTAATTTTAGCAGATATAAAAGTAATTAAAATGCATGATAAGAATTTAGAAACAGGAACGTCTAAATTAATACCAGCAACTATTACCAAATCAGGTGATATTTCAGAAAGTAAGACAAATGGTGTTAATAAAGAAGAATTTGAGATTTTGCAAAACTACATTTATAAAACTATAAAACAAATATCAAAAGAAATTTTAAGTGGAAATATAAGTTTGAAACCATATAATAAAAAAGGGAAAACTCCTTGTGAATATTGTTCATATAAAGCTATTTGTGGGTTTAATTCAAGATTATGTAATAATAACTATAATTATATTGAAAAATTGTCAAAAGATGATATAATTAGGAAAATGAAATAGAATATCAAATAGTAAATTAACAATGGAGGAAATATGATAGCAAAAGAAGAAGAGCAAATGCAAAAAATGAGAAAGAGAAATATGAAATTATTTCCCACATATAAAAAATTGGCATGGGACTACTTATTTTTTTATACAATAAATTTTCTATTCCTGACCCAAGTTAAACATATAAATCCAGCAGATGTTGTGTTAATAGACGCATTTTATTCACTATTTGGAATAATGGCACAGATACCATCAACTTTTATAGTAGAATTTTTTGGAAGAAGAAATAGTATAATAATAGCAAACATAATAAATTGCTTATATATGGTGATAGTGATTTTTAGTGCAAATTTATTTAATTTACTAACAGCAGAAATAATGTCTGCTTTAGCATTTGCAATAAAAGAAACAGCAGAGCCAAGTTTATTAAATGAGTCAATACCAATTGCTAAAAGTAAAGATAAAATATTTGCTAAAATAAATGAAAAAGGAGCTTCAGGTTATTATTTTATAAATGCAATATCAACAATATTAGCAGGTTGGTTATATGGCATAAATCCTTATATACCAATATTATTATCACTAGCAACAACAATTATTGTAGCAGTAATGTCTTTATTTTTTATAGAGCCAGTAAAGAAAAAGAAAGTAAATTTTAAACAAATTAATATAACAAGTAATTTTAAAGATATAGAAAATTCATTTAAATTTATATTAAAATCAGAGAGATTAAAAAGTTTATTATTATTTATTTCCATAGTTGGAGGACTATTATGTACATTAGATACATATCAAGTAAGCCTTTTAGAAGAATTAAATATAACATCAGGAAGTATAGGAATAATATTTGCCATTTTAGGAATAATAGCAAGTTTTTCTAGTAAAAAGCAAGAGCAATTTCATCAAAAGTTTAGAAATAAGACATTAAGTGTAATTGGATTTTTGATAGCAATTTCTTGTTTGGTTTCAGGAATTTTAGGAGCATTTGCTGAAAATATGAAATATTTAATTATAGGTATAATATTAGCATATATAATAAAATATGCAATAAAAAGTATATATGATAATTTATCAGAGAAATATTTAAGAAATTTTGCAAATGAAGAAATTGACACAAAGATATATACTGTAAAAAATTTATTAAAAAGTATTACATCTGCAATCGTAGGAATATTTGCATCATTTTTATTAGATAGAATGAGTACAGCATATAGTATGATTATATTAGGTAGTATTTTTATTATACTAATTATATTAACGATGAAATATATGAAATCAAGAGTTGGATTAAAACCTGAAGAATATTCAGAAGAAGAAAGAAAATATGATGAACTAAAAAATACTGAGAAAGTAAATATTTAGGGGGCATATATTGAAAAATCTAAGTAATGAGAATGTTATACATATAACTAAAGATGGAATACAATATTTACAATTTAGAAAATTATTAGAATATAATAGAATAATTAAACATGGGTATTCATTAGGAATAAATTTGAATTTTAGAATGGCAAAAATGGATAAAGGAAGATCGCAGGGAAATGAATTATATAAAGTGATAGAAAGTTATAAGAATATATGCAATTCTATAGGTGAAGATTACATAAATGTTGTAAAAACAAATCAAGAACATACAGATAATATTCAAATAGTAAATAAAAAAGTAAATAAAAGATTTTTAGATATAAATTTAGAAAAATATAAAAACACAGATGGGTTAATAACAAATAAACCAAAACTACTTTTATCAACGACAAATGCAGATTGTATATTAATGATGTTTTTTGATCCTGTGACTAAAACAATTGCAAATATACATTCAGGATGGAGAGGGACACTTAAAAGAATATCAGTCAAAACAGTCGAAAAAATGAAAAAAGAGTTTAAATGTAATCCAAAAGATATAATATGCTGTATATGTCCAAGCATTAGAAAATGCCATTTTGAAGTGGATAGTGATGTAAAAGAAATGTTTGAATTAGAATTTCAAGATATAGAAAAATTTAATAAAATTATAGTAAAACAAGAGATGCAACAAAAATGGAATATAGATACAGTTTTAATTAACAAAATTATATTAGAACAAACAGGATTAAAATTAGAAAATATTATAGATAGTGGAATATGTAGTGTATGTAACTCAAATTTAATACATTCATACAGAGTAGAGAAAGAAGCATATGGATTAGCTACTGCAATAATTACACTTACAGGGGGAAAGGTTGAAAAATAATTAGCATTTGGCTTTATCAAAATTCGATTTTAATTTAATCAATGTACCCACAGATGACGATGAACAAAGCAAGGCGAAGTGAAAGGAATGAGATTAAATATGAAAAAGTTGATTCCAAATAGATTAAAAGTAGGAGATACAGTAGGTGTAATAGCACCATCTGGACCGATAATTGGAAGAAATATAGAAGAAATAGAAAAAGCAAGAGAAATTATTGAAAAAGATGGATTTAGAGTAAAATATTCAAAAAATTTATTTTCAAATGCAAATGAGTATAGTAGTACTGCAAAAGAAAAAGCAGAAGATATAAATTATATGTTTACAGACAAAGAAGTTAAAATGATATGGTGTGCAAAAGGAGGATCAAATAGTAATTCTACATTTGAATACATAGATTATGAAATTATTAAACAAAATCCTAAGATAATTTGTGGATATAGTGATATAACATCATTAACAAATATAATTACAGAAAAAACAGGATTAGTAACATTTAGTGCAACGAATTTTAAGACAATAGCAACAGATGAGACAGATTATAGTTATAAAGAAGCTAAGAAGAGATTTGTTAAAGGAATTTTAGAAATAGGACAGAGCAATAAAGAGTATTTAGTACTAAAAGAAGGAATTGCAGAAGGAGACTTGATAGGAGGAAATTTAAGTTTAATAAGAGGATTAGTCGCAGGAAAATATTCAATATCATTTAAAAATAAAATTTTATTCCTAGAAGAATTAGGTTTTGAAACTGACCCAGCACTAGCTAGTAACTTTTTATATTATATGAAGCAAAATGGAGTATTTGAACAAATAAAAGGATTGTGGATTGGAAATTATGAGCACGAAAGTAAAATATCATTAGAGAAAGTTGTAATTGATGTAATAGAAGACAAATATAATTTTCCAATAATTAAATCAAATAATTTTGGACATATAGAAACAAAAACAGTTATTCCAATAGGAACAAAAGCTAAAATAGATACATCAAAGAATGTAAAAATAGAATTAATAGAAAAATGTGTACAATAATGTCTAGCTCTGCATAAGTCATCTTTAACAAGTGTATCTTAAACAGCTGACTTAAAATGGGGACAGCCCCATTTGGACATTAGAAAAGGAGTAGATATGTTTGAAACTTGGGAAGAATTAGAAAAATCAATAATAAATTGTGATAAATGTAAATTGTGTAAAACAAGGAAAAATATTGTATTTGGAACTGGTAATAAAAATGCTGATATAATGTTTATAGGAGAAGGTCCAGGAGCTGATGAAGATACTCAAGGAGAACCTTTTGTAGGAAGAGCAGGTAAATTAATGAATATGGCATTTGGAGTTGTTGGAATAAATAGGGGAGATGTTTATATTGCAAATGTTGTTAAGTGTAGGCCTCCTGCTAATAGAAATCCAGAAGATGATGAGGCTTTGTCTTGTTTGAACTATTTGAGAAATCAGGTGTTACTTGTAAAACCTAAAATAATTGTATTATTGGGTAGTGTAGCTTTAAAGAATATTTTAGGTAAGGAGTATGGAATTACTGCTTCAAGGGGAAAATGGGTTGAGAGAAAGGGTATTAAATATATGCCTACTTGGCATCCTGCTGCCTTATTGAGGGATGAGACCAAGAAAGTTGATTTTATAAATGATCTAAAGTTAGTAGTTAATGAATTTTAAATTAAAATAGGATAATATATTTATAAATATATATTGTTGAAATTGCTGATATATAAATATTTATTTGTATCTGGGTTAGCTTTGCAGATATTAAGAAATCTTAACAAAGTATAATGAGCCTCTTTATATTATAGAAAGTTCTTCAATTTCTTTAATATAAAAATTTTACACAAAATGCTTTGCATTTTTATAAAAGTTTCTAAACATCTTTCAGTTACACTCAATACTGCATAAAGATTTATATATCGGCAAGAAAATAAAAGCTATTAGATAGTAATAAAAAATAAGTAAGAGGTAAGTATGAAGAATATAAATATTAAAGAAAAAGTAGATTATTGTTTAAATTGTAAAATTAAACCATGTTCATTAAAAGGCTGTCCACTTGAAAATAACATACCTGAATTTATAAAAGCTGTTAAAGAGGATAAATTTAAGGAAGCTTATAAAATTGTATCAGAAACAAGTGTGTTGCCAGGTGTGTGTGGGAAAATATGCCCACATATGAAGCAATGTCAAGGAAGTTGTGTAAGGGGAATAAAAGGAGAACCTGTAAGTATAGGTGATATTGAGTCATTTATTTTTCAAAAGGCAGTTCAAGATGGATATGAATTAAAAGAGGTTATAAATAATAATTTAAATGATGAAGAGATCGCTCGACTAAAGAATAAGAAAGTAGCTATTATTGGAGGAGGTCCAGCAGGTCTTACTTGTGCAGCTTTTTTAGCAAAAGATGGAATAGATGTTACAATATTTGAAAAATATGATTATTTAGGTGGATTATTAGTTCATGGTATACCTGAATTTAGGTTACCTAAACAAATTGTAAAAGAGACTGTCAATAGAATTTTAAGTCTTGGGATAAAAGTTCAATATAATAAAGAATTAGGTGAGAACTTAAAGTTAGAGGATTTAGAAAAAGAGTATGATGCAATATTTTTGAGTGTAGGTGCAAATAAGCCAGCAAAGATGGGAGTAAAGGGTGAGAATTTAGAGGGTGTTTTTGGAGGTAATGAGCTTTTAGAATATAATAGACATCCAAATTATGAAGGTAAAGTAGTTTCTGTTATTGGTGGAGGTAATGTTGCTATGGATTGCAGTAGAACTATAAAAAGATTACGGTGCAAAGACAGTAAATGTTATTTATAGAAGAGCAGAAGAGCAAATGCCTGCAGAGAAAAAGGAAATTGAAGAAGCTAAAGATGAAGGTATTAATTTCTTATTTCAAAATAATATTGTTGAAATAAAGGGAAATAAGACTGTGCAAAAGTTAGAATTAATTAAAACTGAATTGGTGCAAAGAGAGGGAGAATCTAGAGCTGTTCCTGTAAATGTTGAAGGAAGTAATTATCTGATTGATACAGATTTTGTGGTTATGGCTCTTGGAAGTACTGTTTCTGATGAAGTTCTAGAGTTTGGTTTGACATTAAATAAGTGGGGAAATGTTTATGTGAATGATAATTTTCAAAGTTCTAATTCTAAAATTTTTGCGGGTGGTGATCTGATCGGTATTAAAGGAACTGTTGCTTGGGCTGCTCGTTCAGGTAGAGATGCTTCTGATTGTATAAAAGAGTATTTACTATAAAGCATTCTACACAATTTTGCTTGTGTAAAATAGCACATGAACATTTCTTAGCTGTATGAAATGAAGTGAATTACAGCTAAGTTATACAGATTATTAACTTTCCTATAATATCAATTAATGTACACAAATTTCTTGCAGAAATTTGGCACG
>CAPNAQ010000046.1 GCA_948663505.1 uncultured Clostridia bacterium
CCTGTTAAATTATTAAAATATTTAAAAAGTAATGGTGCAGATAGAAATATTGTACATAATAATGAATTTTTAAAAATATTTAATAAGTTTGAAAATTATTTATTAAATAATAGTCAGAGTTTGGAGGACATTAAAGAAAATAATATATTTATTCAAGATGGAATGATATTTATTCAGTTTGGAGATAAAAGAATGTCGTTCAAAATAGAAAATGGAAATTTAGTAATCAAAGATTATAAAAAAAATTTGAAATATACAGTGTTTTATCAAGATGAGGGAAGAAATATTAAATATAAAACAGAAGAGATTTTAAAAAATAATGAAAAAGTTAATTTGTATGAATTCGATTCAAATGGTATAATTGATTTAAATGATAATACTGGAGTAGAAGAACTTGTAGAACCTTTAAATAATGGAAGATATTTATCTAGAAATGCTTCATACTATGAAGCAAAAACATACTCTGAATTGGCTCATGAAAGAGAAAGACTAAGTAAAATTTTAACTGATGATATTTCAAAGAAAAATTTTGTAATACTTGAATATTTATCTAATGCATCTGCTAAAGTTTATTTTGAAGAATTAAAAAAGAAGATAGATAATCAAGAAAATAATGTTATAGAAGCTCAAAAATGTTTTGAAGAAGATTGTACTAATATAGTTAGATTATTTAAAAATGAACCATTACATAAACCTATATATAAATTACCAAATGGTGATAGTAAAATATTAGAACGTCATATAGAGATGGATAATAAACAATTATTATATATGTTTTGTTCTAACTTAAAATTTAGTAAACCAAAACATATTTTAACACCAGGATTAGGATCAATATTTGTAGGACCAATGTTAAAAAGTATGTATGGATTTGATTATACTAATATATTATTCAGTTTATATTCCAAAGATGAAAAATTAAGAAGTATTTCAACACAAAAAGATTTTGAAGAGACATTAAGCAATAATTTATGGAATACTACAAAAGATGAACTTGTATTGATTGATGATAATGTTGGATCATGTAATACAATGAATACTATTAGAAAGCAGTTAAAAGAGAAAGGAAAAAATTGTAAATTTGGAGCTATCAAATATAATTGGAATTTCTATAATCAAGTAAAACATGGAGAATTAGACCATCCAACTTTTGATATAGGAGATGTTGATTTTTTAACTATTTTAGATGATCCAGGATATTGGATTATGAGAGATTCTATAAACGCATTAAAAGAAAAAGGTGGAGATGCTTATGTAGATATTATGGAGCAAGAAGGACTTCGCCAAGACAAAATTCCAGATATTCAGATATTAATGCAACTAGCAGAAAAATATTCACAAAGTTCAAATATTAATTTATATGATATGTCTAGTACAAAAATAAAGAAGAGTTCTGCTTTTTTATGTGCAAATTTAAAAGAGCAAATATTAGAAATAGTTAGAGATTCACAATGTCAAGATTGGGGGGAAAGATGAGATGAGTAAAATAAAGAAAGAGTTAAAAGAATTTTTAACATATAAAAGTACTTATCAATTCATTCAAAAAGAATTGATAGAAAGGGAAGATGGCATCTATTGTGAAAATGAGTTACTAAAAGATCAAGAAGGAAATAAAATTAGTGAAACTGAAAGTTGGATTGATGTTGGATATAGAAATAGAGGAGATTTCCCACAAATGCTTTCTAATTTATTTCCTTATAATTTCAAGTTTAGAGGAAAAAAATTAAATAGTATTGAAAATTTTTTTCAAGGGATGAAATTTAAAGATAAAAAAACTCAAAATTATGTTTTTTCATATTATGGAACACAAGCTGTTCATATAAAAGCTGCAAGTAATTATAATTGGAAAGAAACAGGAGTGGTTTATTGGCAAGGTAAAGCAATAAAAAGAGAGAGTAAAGAATATGAATTATTAATAGATGAACTATATATTTCAGCTATACAAAATCCAATTTATAGAAATATATTATCCAATTGTAATAAAGAAATTATACATTCTATAGGCGAAAATAATAAAAAAGAAACAACATTTACTAGATATGAATTTGAATTTGAATTAAATTGTTTAAAAGATTTTGTACAAAGTAAAAATAAGAAAGAGGTAAAAAAATATGAATAAAATTATAAATTGGTTGGGACAAAATATGGAGTTTGAGGGAGATTTAAGTACTGCTATAGCAAAACATGAAATAACTAATTTTCCAGGTAGTTATGTTTATGATGATGGTTTATTTAATATTGCTACAGATCCTGAAATTCCTATAAAAGGTTATATGATATTGGCTATAAATAAGAAAACCTTGACAATAACAGATTTTACAGAAGAGGAAAGAATAAGATTAATTGATTTATCAAACAGATTATTAAAAGCGATGCACAAAACAGGTTTTGAAAAAGTAATGATTTATCAGGATGAAGCGAGTTCTGGAAATTTACATATTAATTTTATACCAAGACATGAATGGACTTATCAATTTCATGCAAATTTTGGAGAAATGGGAATTTATGCAAAGAAAAATTTAAATATAAATGATGAATATAGAAAAGAATTATTAGATTGTATTGAAGAAATTAAGTCTAATTTTAAATAAGAGTATGCCCTACAGGACATACTCAATATTATTTTGTGTCGATTAATAGTTAGTGATAAATTTTACATTATCAACATTTTCATGAAGCTTTAACACTCGCCACAAACTTTCCATAAATCGGTTGTCTTTAAAAGAACAGCATTCTGTACAATTTCTAGGACAATTTTGCATGATAAATTTTGCTCTTTCTCCATGCATTAAGTCCTCTAGTTCATTTTCTTTTCCTTCCATTATTCCATAGTGATAATTAAGATCTGTAATTCTGTCCCAGAGTACACAGCACATAAGATTCGTGCCATATAACGGTGGGGAAATAAGAGAACTCCAACATTTTGTTGGTTTGTCACGTTCACTTATTGTTCTATTATTGTAAACAGTATTTAAGTCACTAGGAATCTGATAATCTTTAAGACCATAGGAATATGATGTTTCTTTCAGTGACACAAGTTCTTTTATTACTTCTTGAGAAACAATTTCATCTTTAACACTTTCAAAATCAGGAATAAGAACTTTTACGCCCTGAAATACATCTACACCAATATTGGCAATAGTGCGAATAAACTCATCGTAATGACCTGCATTCAATGGTCTAATACAAGTTCTTGTCCCAATTAGCAGAGAATTTTCCTTACCAGCTTTTGCTCTTGCATTACAGAGTCTATCTAACAAATGTATAGCATCATTATATGAAAAATCATTTGTTCTAGATTTCTGATTAGAATAAGCTTTATAAGCTTTAGAAGAAATTCCTGGAAAGCTGATTCTGATAAAAGAAACATTATTAATTAAACAATCTAACAATTCTTCAGAAATTTGGCTTCCAGTACTTACGTAGACTAACCCCATATTGCATTTTTGATTAGCATATTCTAACATTTCAATTCTATTTTTATATAAGTCAGGATTTCCTTCTCCGCAAACTTCAAACCTAACTGAATTAAATCCACGCCTAGCTGAATAAGCAGAAATTTCAGTTAAAACCCTCTTATACTTATCAATAGGTATTATAGGATATTTTATATGCTGATCTTTAATTGCCCATATTCTGCTAGGACATGCTAAGCAGTCTTTGCAATCAAAATCACAATAAGGAAAATCTTTTGCACTTACTGAAAGAATTGGCATTTGATCTACTCCATGTTGAACTGCATATTTAATTGCTTCACAATAATCTTTTTCTGTTAAAGGATAAAGATGCTGTGGAGACCGAGAACGTGAAAACCATATGGTTTTACCTGTTTTCATGTCTACTGCTGAAAATTGTTTTGCTGTTATAATACTATTTTTGTTCAATATTGTACCTCCTCATAATATTATGGAAAAATATAACAATTGTTTCATATATTTTATGTTAACACTTTAGAGACTATTTGTCAACATAATTGTAAAATATTGACAAATATAAGCTGATTTTTTATAACCTAAAAATGTTAAAACTATTTAATCATCTCATTGTTATTTTTGTTATCATTAATTTCTAAAGGGGTAAAATAATAATACATTAATTCATCAGTAAATATATTGAAGGATTGCAAATTACTTTTTTGTTTTGGTGTATCCTTTGTTCTTTTGTAAGGTTTAATTATCCTACTCATTTCCAATCACCTGAAATGATTATAAAGAGATAAGAAACAAAAATCAGAGAAGGAAAATAAATAAGAAATTTTGAGAAGAAAAAACAAAAAAGAGACTAAAAAAGATAATTTTTAAATTCTCTTTTCTAGCCAATTTTTAAAATCTTCTTTAGTTAATTTTTTAGATTTATAAGCTGCTACTTTAATTTTTCCAATCTTTTTATATTTTTCAAAATCATTAACATATTTACTTATATCTGCATTTCTTCTAGCCATCATTGCTTTTTGAGAGTATATTTTATAATACTGTTCTAAAAGAGGATCAGCATTTAAGTTTTTCTGAAATATAGAACTTCTCCCAATTTCTTTACAAGTTTTATTAGAAAATGGTGCAATTCTATTACAATATTCTATTTTAGAATTAGAACTTATGAAATATCTATTACAATTTTTACAAATCTTGAAATATAGTTTGTTTTCTACTATATTACAAATGATAAAATATAATAAAGATTCTATGGAATGAGGAATTGAAACTACATTCTTTTTAATCTTATTTTGATTATTTTCTAATATGGAATAAAACTCATTTTCAGTTTTATTAGCAATGGGAATATCACTTAATTTATAAAAAGTAACAGTTTCCATTTTATTTTCTCTAAGTATAGTTAAATTTCCATGGACTGATAATAATACTAAAAATCTGTCTAAAGCTGTAAAACCTTTATTTTTTCTTCTAGGATTTATAATACAATAATCCATAATTTCATCTAATTGTTTTTGAATTCTTTTTAGAACAGGAGACTTTTTAGAATATATTTCATCTAAAAATTTTTCAAGACTATTTTTATCAAAAGAAGTTGTTTTAAATATTTTTTTAATACTATCATCCAATATAGAAAATGAATATTTAAAGAAGAAATCTTTAAATTCGTTAATTTTATCAAAATCAGTATTAATAAAATCAATAAAAAAAGTCCCCAATGGTTGAGCTATAATTGAATAAGAATTTTTAATCTCATATTTACCACTTTTTTCTGAAAAAACAAGGGGAAAATAATAGATTATTTCTTGTTTTAATTCCTCGTTTATTATAATGCCTAAGTGATTAAAAACACTTGAAAGATAGTCATAGTCTATCATATAATACTCCTTCCTGTTAAAAACAGATTTTAAGTTTTTTTATAAAATTTGTTATGTTCAAATAAATGTCAAACTTATTGACTTTGTATAAAAGGGAAAATATAATGCCATTAAAGTTAAAAACAAAGCTATACGAAAATTGTTATTAACTTTATGATATATAGTATAATTTATATTTCCCCCTCTCACAAACCCCTTTAAATTATACTATATATTGCCCCAAAATACAATATATAGGGCTTTTTTGAATAAGCCCTATATAGAAAACTATGCCCAAAAAGGTGTAAACACTTTTTTAACTAGGAAGGAGGCTATATAGTAATGTGAAAAAAATAGAATGTATTGAAAAGCTATACTTTGAAGAAAAGAAAACATTAACGCAAATTGCTGAAGAGTTAAAAGTGTCAGTTAGTTATGTTACAAAAATACTAAAGCAAAATCAAATGTATAGTATTGAAAAAGAAAAACGAAAAGAAGAAAATTTGGTGAAAAGAAGAGAGAAACAAAAAGAAAGCATTTACAAGAAAAGAAAACAGAACAGATATGTAGATCTATCATATATAGCAGTAAAAAATTCGCATGAACAAGCGACAAGAGAACTATCAAAAAGCCATACAATAGGAAATCAAGCATTAAGAAAATGGTGTAGTAATGCTTATCAATATAATTCAAAAAAGAAAAGATACGAATTTAATGCAGGGAATGGTGTGAGACCAATAGATTTGCCTAAATATATAAAAATATAAAGGGAGAAAACAATGAATAAAAATCAATCAAAAGCTTATGCAGCTATTACATTAGACTTATTATATAAAATGAAAATTACTATAACTCCAGAGATTCTATATAAACAAATGAATATAATATATGATTTATATGATGAAGAAGAGGTAGAAAAACAATATGAACAAATAATAGAAAACAATAAAATATTCAATAATAATATAAGTGGAAGAGCTAATACATATATTGTAAATATATTTGATTCTAGTACACAACAGAAACAACTAATAGAGAGATTCTGTAAAAATTGTAGTATTGAACTAGGAAAAATATATGTTACACAAATGGGTGAAAATTCAGAAAACTTTTATGAATTAATTAGAGACATTAGAAATAAATCTATGGATGTATTAATAGTTACTATATTTTCTATTTATGCCATGTCTAATAAAGAGTGGGCAGTAATTGTAAAACTATGTAGAGAAAATGAAATTAATATTGTAGAGATTTAACATATTGCTTAATATTAGTTAAAGAGCAAATAAAAATATAAAAGCTTAAGGGCTTTTTTATTTTGGAAAAAATGGAGGAAAACATGAATAGAACTAAATGTAAGAAATATTTAACAAAGGCATATACACATACAATTGCACAAAATAAAAGCATTACTCCTGAAAATATAGAAATGGAAATGAAAAAAGTCATTGAACAAGAAAATTTAGAATATATTGCATATTCAAAAATAGCAGTATATGATATGCAAAATAGTGCAAATGAGATGATAACTTTAAATGATTTATTGAAAGAAGTAGATATATTACCTGAAGTTTATACAAAAATGGCAGCTATATTAAGAGCAAAAAAAATCTAATTTTTTTCTCAGATTAACATTTTACACCTATCATTATAAAATTATTACATATTACGAGAAGGGAGAATATGTATATAATATTATACCATTAAATATATAGTTAGTATTTATGCTAAAAAAACAAAGAAATGATGAGGAGGTTAATTAAAAATGAAGAAATTAGAAATGCTAAAAATTAAAAATAAAACAGGAAAGAAAGCAATTATTAGTTTTCATTTAGGTAATAAGCTAGAATTAAAATTACTAAAGAAAGATAGAAAAGATTTATTATATGAAGTTATAATAAAAGATAAGACACAAATAGAAAATTTAATTGAAAAATTGAAAAGTAAAAAGATAGAATATGTAGTTATGAAAAATTTGAAAGTTATTTTTAAAGCAAAGATGGACAGAATAGATATTATTAACAAATTTACAGCATTTAATATAAGATGTTTTGATTTACAGAGTGGTTGTAATAATTATATAGAAGCACCTATAATAAATGAGGATGTAATACTAAATATGATAACAAACCATAAAAAGAATCTTCAATTAGACAAAAATAAAAAAACGATAGCATATATGTCTTTAAAAGATATAAAAGAAAATGAAAATGCTACATTTTATATAGCTAAACAATCAGAAAATATTATTAAAAGATATGCTAAAGAAAATGATTTACAAATATATGAAACATATATTGATCATATTCCTAGCAGATTGAATGTAAAGAATAGAATAGCTCTAAAATGCTTACTAGATAAAATAAAACAAGAGGAGATAGGACAAGTATTGATACCAAAAATTGAACATATATCAAGGAATACTATAATGGCAAATAGTTTGATAAACGAAATATGTGAAGCAGGAACAAAAGTAGTTTGTTGTAATGAGAATCTAATTTTGGGATAAGTAATATATAAAGAGGTTTAACCTAAAGTGTTAGACTTCTTTTGTTTTGTTAATAAATTCTGTTGATAAATCATACATTTTAATGAGGTGAATTTATTGGAACAAAAATTAGAAGTTAAAGATAAAAAAGAAGAATTTAAAATATTTGTAACTTATGACAAGAACGGTAAAAGTTTTCAAGAAGTTGCAGAAAATATTTTATTAAGAAAGATTAATGAAAATTAGAAAATTTTTTTTGAGCTAGGTATGCAAAAACATTTATGATACTTTTTTTGCATAGATAATTGCAGAAGGGAGGATAAATGTATATAGAGAATACTGCAAATATAAGTTACAATGTGGCAATATATATGAGATTAAGTAAAGATGATGGAGACAAAGAAGAAAGCGAAAGTATAACCAATCAAAGGAAAATATTAAAATCCTATGTTAAAGAAAATGGGTATTTACTTTATGATGAATATATTGATGATGGATATAGTGGAACTAATTTTAATCGACCTGGATTTAAAAGATTATTAAAAGATATAGAAGCAAAAAAAGTAAATATGGTAATAACCAAAAATTTAGCAAGACTTGGAAGAGATTACATAGAAACTGGAAGATATATTGAAACATTTTTTCCAGAACATCAGATTAGATATATAGCGATACTAGATGATGTAGACACATTTTTAGATAAAAACTGTGATACAGCAGCTTTTAAAAATATAATGAATGATTATTATGCTAAAGAAACATCAAAGAACATAAAGAAGACCAAAAATAGAAAAAAGAAGGAAGGATTTTACTATACTTCTTATGCACCATTTGGTTATGAAAAAGTTGATAAATCAGGAAAGATAAGAATTAATGAAGTACAAGCAGAAATAGTAAGAAGGATTTATAAAGAATTTTTAAATGGAAAAGGTACATATCAAATTGCAACAATGCTAACAGAGGAAAAAATTACAACTCCAGGATTACAAATGAAAATGACAACAGTATTAAATAATATTACAGAAACTACTAATACATGGACACATACAGTAATAAAGAGAATTTTAACAAACCCAATATATATAGGAACTGTAGTACAGAATAAAACAAAAAAGATAAGCTATAAAAGCAAAAAGATTATTAAACTGCCAGAGAATGAACATACGCTTATAGAAAATCATCATGAGCCAATTATAGAGAAAGAAGTTTGGAATTCAGTTCAAAATATGTTAGAAAATCATGAGGGAGAGAAAATAAAAGAAGAAGATCCATTATTAAAATCATTATTATATTGTTCACATTGTCATAATAGGTTAGGTATAAGAACAAAGAAAGACAAATATAAAGATAAAATAACAATAAGGAGATATATTATTTGTCAAACAGCTACGAAGAAAATAAGCAACAAGAAATGTTATAATCAATATATAAATTATGATAAATTTGAGCCAGTAATTTTAGAAAAAATTGCTAATATATTTGAACAATATCTAAATTCAAAAGTTTTTGATAATAATAAGCTACTTACGAAGTTGATAGAATCACAAGGCAATAAAGGTAAGATTATTCAAAAGATGGATAGTATTACAAAAGAACTAGAAAGTACAAACAAAAAACTAAATACTCTTTATTCTGATAAATTGAATGGTTTGATAGAAGAACAAGATTATTCATTATTTTCAGAAGGATTATTAAACGAAAGACATAGATTAGAAAAAATAAAATTAGAAACTGAACAAGAGATACAAAGTTTTGAAAATGAATTTGATAGCAATAGGATGGAAGAAAAGATGAAAAACATTTTAAAGGAAATTGTTCAAAATAAGCAATTTTCAAAAGATACATTACAGCAAATCGTTAATAAAATAGAAATAGATAAAGATAAGAACATTTTAATACATTTTAACTTTTATGAATTAAATTGCATAGGAGGATATTTTAGTATTGAGCAAGCAGTTAATCAATAATATTGCGTTATATATGAGGCTAAGTAAAGAAGATGGTGATAGAGAAGAAAGTGAGAGTATTAGAAATCAAAGAAAAATTATCTACGATTTTATAAACGAAAATTTTATATTTGAAAATTGCTATGAATATACAGATGATGGATATACAGGTGCAAATTTTAATCGCCCTGGATTTAAAAGAATGTTAAAAGACATAGAAGATAAAAAAATAAATTTAGTAATCACAAAGAATCTAGCAAGATTTCGGAAGAAATTATATAGATTCAGGAGAGTATATAGAAAAAAAGTTTCTAAATCAAAATGTAAGATACATAGCTATATTAGATAAAGTCGATAATTTTGAAGATAGAGTATCTAATGATTTTGTACCAATAAAAGGGGTTTTTAATGAGATGTTTTGTAGAGAAACATCAAAAAGTGTTAAGAACTCTAAAAGAAAGAAGATGCAAGAAGGATTTTATGCTTGCACAACACCTCCTTATGGATATAAAAAAGATCCAGAAGAACCAGGAAAACTTTTAGTAGATATAGAAGCTGCAAAAAATGTAAAAAAAATTTTTGAACTAAAAATAAAAGGATTAACACAAAAAGAAATTGCTGAATATCTTAATGAAAGAAAAATACAAACACCAGCACAATATTTAAAAGTAAAAGGGCTATCACCTGACATAGTTCAAATTTGGACAAGAAGTTCGATAGCAAAAATATTAGCTAATCGAGTATATGTTGGCGATTGTGTTAGAGGAAAAACACAAAATATTAGTTATAAAACTAAAAAACGAATAAACATTAAAAGAAAAGATTTAATTATTGTAGAAAATACTCATGAACCTATTGTAACAAGAGAAATGTATAATGAAGTACATAAAGAAAACAAAGTATTTGGAACTACTAAAGAAAACATTAAAAAGATAGATACTAAATTTGGTAATTATATCTACTGTCATAATTGTGGCAAAAAAATAGCAAAAAGAAATGTAAGAGGTAAAATAAATCTTTATTGTAGTAATTATAGAAACAGTAAGGAATTATGTAATTTTTCAGAAAATTATTATTATGAAAGAATTGAACCACTTATCATAAATCAGATAAGAGTAACATTTGAAAAATATTTTAAAGATAATGCTATAAATATGCGAATCTTAAAAAAACATAATTTATTGAAAATGAATGAATTAATTTCAAAAAATAAGGAATACGAAATGGGAGAAAGAAAAATAACATTTAAAATATCGAAATTGTATAATGATAGATTAAGTGGTGAAGTGGATGAAGAAGAATATAAAAGACAGTATAAACAATTGTTAGAAGAAAGAAAAAAAGTAAATTCTGAAAAAGAAAATACTGATTTAGAAATAGCAAAATTTCAAAATAAAAATAACAATATGGAAAAAATAAGCAAAATAAAAAAGATTATAAAAAACATAAAAAGTGAAGATTTAAGCACAGAAGATATTAAAGAATTAATTACTAAAATAGAGATAGGAAAGGGATATTTATATATCCATTTCAAATTTGAAGACATTGAGGACAAAAAAATTTCTTGCAACAATTAGAATTGAATTGTTGCAAGAAAGCTTTAAATTGTATTTAAAATCTTAAAAAATTATTAATTTAATTCCTGCAATTATTGAACAACGCAATCATTAGCAGAAACAACACAAATAGCTTTTAGCATTTCATCAACAGTTAGTGTTTCTGTAGTATCAAGCCAAATTTGAGATCCACCCATACTGCGAGCTGTTTCAGAACAACTAATAGAATTAGTATAAGAAATAGAGCCATTATCAATTTGTTCCATAATAAGCAAAATGCTCATAACTTTAGTAACAGAAGCAGGACGTAATTGTTCATGAACATTATGAGAATAAAGAATTTGACCTGTAGATTGTTCAATTAAAATTCCTGAGCCACTTTCTAAATTTAAAGAATTATCATTTTCTATTTCCTTAGATGTTTCTATAGAAGAATTAGTTTCAATAATATCTAAATCACTTGAAGACCACACATAAGAAGAATCATAGCCAATAGAAATTGTATTAAAAATAATTAATAATAAAAATAT
>CAPNAQ010000047.1 GCA_948663505.1 uncultured Clostridia bacterium
TGTGACAAAGGGGGCGTCCCTTTTTGTCACGTTTTTTTATTTGTGACAAAAAGGGACGCCCCCTTTGTCACTCTTTTTTATTCAACTATTGCTAATATATCATCTTGTTTCACTATTATATAATCATTTCCTTCATATTTTACTTCTGTTCCAGAATATTTACTTACAATTATATTGTCTCCTTTTTTTACATACATTTCTTCAGTTTTGCCTTCTATTTTTTCTCCTGGTCCAACTTCTATTACTTCTGCAATTTGTGGTTTTTCTTGTGCTGCTCCAGCTAATATTATTCCACTTTTTGTTTTTTCTTCGCCTTCTTTCATTTTTATTAATACTCTACTTCCTAATGGTTTTATCATTTATGTACCTCCTTATATTTATAAAAATTGTCACTCTTATTTTAATTAGCACTCTATTTATGTGACTGCTAATAATTTATACCCAATTGATACAATTGTCAATACTTTTTTTATAATTTTCACATAAAATTCACATTCATAGTTACTATTTACAGCTATTGTATATTGAATATGTTAAAATATGTTTTTATATTATTAATTATGATCCTTTTTATTTTATGCTTTTATTATATAAAAAATAACAGGATATATAAAATAAAAAAATCTTATATACCCCATTATAAAGTCAAAATAATTAATTATGTCATATTATTTAATTTCCTTACTCGCCTTAACTAATCCTACAAATAAAGGAGATGGCTTATTTGGTCTTGATTTTAATTCAGGATGAAATTGTGCTGCAATAAAATATGGATGATTTTTTTGATTTATTTCTACAATTTCAACTAAGTTTCCATCAGGTGAAGTTCCTGAGCATATTAATCCTGCTTTCTCTAATCTCTCTTTAAATACATTATTATATTCAAAACGATGTCTATGTCTTTCTGAAATTTCGTTTGTTCCATATATACTTTCTGCTAAACTTCTAGATTTCAATATACATGGATATGATCCCAATCTCATTGTTCCACCTTTTTCATCAATATCTTTTTGATTATCCATTATATGTATAACTTGGTTTTCTGTCTTTTCATCTAATTCAGAAGAATTTGCATCTTTTATATTTAAAACATTTCTTGAATATTCTATTACTGACATTTGCATTCCTAAACATATTCCTAAAAATGGAATCTTATTTTCTCTAGCGTATTTTATAGTTTCTATTTTTCCTTCTATTCCTCTATTTCCAAATCCTCCTGGAACAATAATTCCCTGAACTCCTTTTAATTTTTCGTCAACTGTATTTTTATTAATTTTCTCTGAGTCTATTAATTCTATTTCTGTTTCAACATGATTTGCAAATCCTGCATGTTTTACACTTTCTATAACAGATATATATGAATCTTCTAACTTTATATATTTTCCAACTATTGCTATTTTTACTTTATTATTTTTATCTATATTTCTAATTTCTTCTATCATTTCTTGCCATTTACTATTATTAGGTACATATTTATCTAATTTCAAATGATTACATACTTCTATTGCCAATCCTTCTTCTTCTAACATTAATGGCACCGCATATAAATTATCTGCTGTTTTATTTTGTATTACACTAGTCTTTCTTACATTACAGAATAATGCAAGTTTTTCCCTTATAGTATCTGGAATATCTTGTTCAGTTCTACATACTAATATGTTGGGTTGTATCCCAAAACTTTGTAATTCTTTTACTGAATGTTGTGTTGGTTTTGATTTTATCTCATTTGATCCAAATATATATGGTAGTAATGTTACATGTATATATATTACATCTTCAGGATTTTTCTCTAATCCAACTTGTCTTATTGCTTCTATTATTGATAATCCCTCTATATCTCCAACTGTTCCTCCAACTTCTGTAATTACTATGTCTGTTTCTGTATTTTCAAATCCATATATTTTTTCTTTTATTTCATTTGTTATATGTGGAATTACTTGTACTGTTTTTCCCAAATAATCTCCTCTTCTTTCTTTTTCTATTACAGATTTGTAAACTTTTCCCATTGTAACACTTGAATTTTTTGTTAAGTTCTCATCAATAAATCTTTCATAATGCCCTAAATCTAAATCTGTTTCTGCTCCATCATCTGTTACAAAAACTTCTCCATGTTCATATGGATTCATTGTTCCTGGGTCTACATTTATATATGGATCAAATTTTTGTATTGTTACTTTATATCCTCTATTTTTTAATAATCTTCCTAATGATGCAGCTGTTATTCCTTTTCCTAGTCCAGATACTACTCCTCCTGTTACAAATATGTATTTTGTATTCATTTTCTGTTCCTCCTATAATATAAAAAAGATTAAAAAATGCCCATTCAAAATTGGTTTTTTTTAATCTTTTTTTATTGTATCATAATTAATATTTTTAATCAAGCCTTTTTATTGATTTACTCCATAATTTGAATATAGCCATGACATATAATCAAATGGTTTTAATATTTCAGGTGTTCCATAATCAATATCAAATGTTTCAACACTTATTGATGTAATCTTCGGTGGATTTACTGGTGTACTTACTTCAGCATTTTCATTTTCTTTATCAGCTTCAGCTTTAGTAACTTCAACTTCTTCAATTTTATGTAACACATCTAATCCTTCTATTACTTTACCAAAAGCTGTATAATATCCATTTAAATTTGCATTTTCTTTAGTCATTATAAAAAATTGTGAACATCCTGAGTTATAAGACTCTTCTGCAAGACTTGATGAATAATAAGTGTAATCAGCTCTAGCCATAGCTAAAGTTCCTTCTTCAAATTTGATTGTATTTGTTACTCCATTAGCTAAAAATTCACCTTTAATTGCATATTTATCAGTTGAATCATTTATCTTTAAATCTCCTAAAGTTGCATCTGTTGTTCCATCTCCATTTTTTGTTCCTGCTTGAATCATAAAGTCTTTAACAACTCTATGAAATGTTGTTCCATTATAATATCCATTTTTTGTTAATCTTATAAAATTTGATACTGTTTCTGGTGCTACATCTGGATATAATTCCATTTTTATTGTTCCAAAATTTTCTACTTCCATTGTAACTATTGGATTTTGTGCTGAAAATGTTTTCTTTTTGTAATATCCAAATCCAACTACTCCTATTAAAATTATTATAGCTATTAATGCTATTACCCATATTATCTTTCCTAAATTTTTCATTTTTTTACCTCCCATTATTTTTATGTAAATGTCCAAATGGGGGCTGTCCCCAAATGTACATTAAAATATAAATTGTTCTTGCATTCTTTTTAAAGATTGTTTAATATTTCTTGCTCTAACTTCTCCTATTCCATCAACTTCATCTAAACTATCTATGTCAGCAGCTAAAATATGCTGAAATGATTTGAAAGATTCTATTAAATTTTCAACAATATTAGTAGGCATACGTGGAATTTTATTTAAAATTCTAAATCCTCTTGTATATACTCCTACTTCATCATAATTATCAAATGTTTCATATCCTAATAATTTTGAAATAGTGGCTTCTTTTGTTAGTTCTTCATATGGTATTTCTGATAATTCTTCCATTATCTTTTGTGGTGTCCTTCTTTTTCTAGTTGAAGCCATATAATCTTTAATTATCAATGTTTCTTCTTTTTCTAAGCCTCCTATCAATTCTTCTAATTGCATATTTACTAACCTTCCATCATTTCCAAGTTCATATATTTGACTTTGAATCTCATCTGATATTCTCATTACCATTTCAGCTCTTTGTATAACATCAATTACATTTTTTAATGTTACTATATCATTAAATTCATATTCATTTAATATATCTAGCTTATTATCAAATACTTTTCTATATCTTTCTAATGTTTGTATCCCCTGATTTGCTTTATTTAAAACTGCATTTGTATCTTCAAGTATATATCTAGAATTTCCTTTAAATATTGTTATTATATTTCTTCTTTGTGATATGCTTATTACTAGCTCTCCTGTTTGTTTTGCAGTTCTTTCTGCTGTTCTATGTCTTGTTCCTGTTTCTCTTGTTTCTATCTCTCTTGATGGAATTAATTGTGCATTTGCAAATAATATTCTTTTTAAATCTCCACTTAATACTATTGCTCCGTCCATTTTAGCTAATTCATATAGTTTTGATGATGTATATTCTTCATTTATAGTAAAGCCACCATCTACAATATCATTAATTACTTCTGTATTATCTGTTATAAGTAATAATGCTCCTGTTTTTGCTCTTAATATATTCTCTAGTCCATCTCTTATTGGCGTTCCTGGCGCTATTAATTTTAATAATTCAGTCAAAGTTACTCCTCCATTCTGAATGTCCATTGGGGACGTTTCCTTTCGCTTCACTCATCGTCATACAAATAATTTTTCAAATTTCTTGTATGCCAAATTGCAACAGATGACTTATTCAAAGCTGGACATTTATTTTATTCCTAGCTTGTTCATTGCTTCATTTACATCTTTGACTCCTATTATATCTAATTTAAAACTTTCTTTCAAGCTTTTTTTATTACTTTGTGGAATTATACATTTTTTAAATCCTAATTTTTCTGCTTCTTTTAGTCTTTTCTCTATAAAATTAATTCTTCTAACTTCACCTGTCAGACCTACTTCTCCCATTATTACTGTTCTTTTGTCAATTGTTATATTTTTATAACTTGAGGCTGTAACTACTATTATCCCCAAATCTATTGAAGGTTCATTTATCTTTAATCCACCTACTACATTTAAGTACACATCTTGATTTCCTAACATCATTCCTGCCCTTTTTTCTAAAACAGCCATTAACAGCGATAGTCTATTAAAATCAATTCCATTTGCTGTTCTTTTTGGGTATCCAAATACACTTTGTGATGTTAATGCTTGTAGCTCAACTAATATTGATCTAGTCCCTTCCATACATGATACAACACACGAACCTGGAATGTTATCTTCATTTTCTGAAATTAATATATCAGATGGATTGGCAATCTCACACATCCCCTCACCTTTCATCTCGAACATTCCAATCTCATTTGTAGATCCAAATCTATTTTTAACACCTCTTAATATTCTATATGAAAAATATCGCTCACCTTCTAAATAAAGTACAGTATCAACCATATGTTCTAAAACTCTTGGTCCTGCGATATTTCCTTCTTTTGTAACATGTCCAATTATGATTGTTGTAATATTTCTTGATTTACATACTCTCATAATTTGTGATGTGATTTCCCTAACTTGACTTACACTTCCTGCAGCTGCTGTAATTTCTTCTGAATACATTGTTTGAATAGAATCTATTATTACTAACTTAGGATTTAAATCTATAATATTTTGATTAACAATATCAATATCTGTTTCACCTAAAAATAAAATATTATCATTTTGTATTCCGTAATCTATCTGCTCTTAATTTAATTTGCTCAGCAGACTCTTCTCCTGATACATATAACACAGAGCCTTCTCCTTCAACAGTATTACATAATTGTAATATAAGTGTTGACTTTCCAATACCTGGCTCTCCTCCCAATAATATAAGTGAACCTTTTACAAGCCCTCCACCTAAAACTCTATCTAATTCTTCAAATCCTGTTGAAGTCCTTATTGTTTCTTTTGCTTCATATGAATCTAATTTCTGTGGCTTATTTTCCTTTTTGCTGTCTGCTTTTAGTGAACTATTTTTGCTCTCAATTATTTTTTGTTCAAAAAAGGTATTCCAACTATTACATGCAGGGCATTTTCCTAGCCATTTTGTTGATTCATATCCACATTCGTTACATACAAATACTGTCTTATTCTTTGCCATTATTACCTCCCTTGTCCATTTTTGCCAATGTCCATTGGGGACTGTCCCTTTTGGACATTGGCTCTTTCTATAATTTTTCTATTTATTCCCAAAATTCTTTATAACTGAGTTATTGGAACATTAATTAAACATTTTTTTATTTTACTAATTTTTCATCTCTAATCTTATTATCACCATTCAATATTTCAGTTGCATTATTTACTTCAAAAATTTCACATATATATTTATTAATATCATTATCTGTCATTTTTTCATATAATTCATATTCTATTAATGATCTTATTTCATCTTCTTTACTTAAATTATTTATATTATGAAACTTTATAAATTCATTTTTTGCTTCATCTTTATTTAATGAAAATACCATTAATAGCATTTTAGGGTTTATAATATATTTTTCTTCAACATATTCCCTATAACTGCTCCATTTATAATTTTCTGTTTTTCCAATTCCTGCCTTTTGCGGATTTTGATGAATATATCTACAAACCACTTTTAGATATTCTCTATCTTCTATCTTTTTGCTAAAAAATCTATTTTGAAATAAATGTCCTACTCTTTCATACTTTTTATTGAAAAAAAATGAATATGATACTTGAATACTTTGCATTACTTTTGAAATTTGCTTTTCTTTGTCATAAACAATTAAATGAACATGGTTATTCATTAAACAATAAGAATAAATTTCATAATTATATTTTTCTTTTGTATCTTTTAGAATATCAATGAATTTAACTTTGTCGTCTCATCATAAAAAATATCTTGTCTATCTATACCTCTAATTATAATATGATAAACTTTTATATTGCTATATTCTCTTGGTCTTCTGGACATATGTTTCCTTTCATATAAAAATTTTGTCCCACTTATTTATAAAAATAAGTATAGCATATATTTTTTTCATATGCTATACTTTTTTTATATTTCACAAAAAATTCACATTATGTAAATGTCCAAAGGGGACAGTCCCCGATGGACATTTTATTTTTTATTTTCTAAATTTCACTTCTTGAAATAAAAAATCATGCACTTTTTCCCATGTTATCTCTTGATGTAAAAATTCATTTATTTCATTTTCAACTTTTTGTTGTTTTGGTGTTAATACAACTTTTATTTCTTTATTCCAATCTATATCTTGTAACCAGAATGTTTTAAATTTTTGCCAAAAACCAACTTTAGTAGGTAGTGTTTCATTTCTTATTGTTCCGACATTTTCTCGTAATTCAAGTTGTGTATTTTGATTAGTTTCACCATAAGAAACTCCTCCAAATACTCCTGTCTCTTTATTATATTCTCCCATTGCCTTTTCCTCCTTTGTACTTTAATTTATTAATTATTTTATACTATATATATCTATTAATATCAAGTTCTTTTGTGTTAAGTTTTGTTTACATATTTGTTACATTTTTATTACATTTTTATTACTTTTTCTATTCAGCTTCTATATATTCATTAAATGCTTTTTTACATGTTACTTTTTTTATAATATTTTCTAGATTTTCACTTGATTTATAATATACTTGTATATAGTTCGATGTATGTCCTTTATATATTCCTTCTTTCTCTTCTTCAAATAATACTTCAACTTGTTTTCCTATATACATTTCGTTATATTCTCTCTCATTTTGATTTGATAATTCTATTAATTTTTGTATTCTTTGTTCTTTGATTTCTCCAGATACCTGATTTGGCATAGTTGCTGCTTTTGTTCCTTTTCGTTGTGAATATTTAAATACATGCATTTTATAAAATTTTATTTCTTTTAAAAATTGATATGTTATATTAAATTCTTCTTCTGTTTCTCCTGGGAATCCTACTATTATATCTGTTGTTAAATTTACATCTTGATATGTCTGTTTTAATAATTGTGTTATTTTCCTAAATTCTTGTGTTGTATATCTTCTATTCATTCTTTTTAGTGTATTATCACATCCACTTTGTAATGATAGATGAAATTGATGACATATTTTATCTAGATTTTTTAGTCTTTTTATAAATGTTTCTGTTATTAATAATGGTTCTATTGATCCCAATCTTATTCTTTCTATTCCTTCTATTTTATTTATTTCTTCTAATAAATCTATTAATTCATAATGTTCTTTAAAGTCTTTTCCATATGATGCTATATGTATTCCTGTTATTACTACCTCTTTTATGTCTTTTTTAGCTATTTTTTTGATCTCAGATATTATACTTTTTGGTTTTCTACTTCTTACTCTTCCCCTTGCATATGGAATAATACAATATGAACAAAATCTGTCACATCCATCCTGAATTTTGATTACTGCTCTTGTTTTTTCTGTATATGTTATATTTCCAAATTCTTTATATTCTTTTTCTTTCATTACGTCTTCTATTTCAACCTTTTTTTTGCTTTTCTTTATATATTCTTCTATATGTTTTACAATTTCAGTTTTTTCATTATTTCCTAATACTATATCTATTTCATCTATTTTTTCTAATTCTTCTTTCGCAACTTGTGCATAACATCCACATGCTACGATTATCGATTCTTGATTTTGTTCTTTTACTCTTCTTAACATTTGTCTTGATTTTCTGTCTGACATGTTTGTTACTGTACATGTATTTACTATATATATATCCGCTTTTTCAGTGTGTTTTACTATTTCATATTTTTTTTCTATAAATTTTTGTATCATTGCATTTGTTTCATATTGATTTACTTTACACCCTAGTGTTATAAATGCTACTTTTTTCATTTTTTACTTTTTCTCCCTTTTTTGTTTTTTATATTATCCCATATTTTTTCTATATTTTCAAGTGTGACAAAGGGGGCGTCCCTTTTTGTCACATAAAAAAGAGAGAGTTTGAACTCTACTCTTTGAGTATAATTCTTTTCTCTCACTCTATTTTTATTATTCTGTTACAGTTCCATCTTCACCTGGTGTTACTTCTGTTCCTGCATCAGGAGTTGTTGAAACATCACTACGAGCGTTATAAGCATCATGATATGCATTAATTATTACTTGTACATCATTTTTTGTTTCTATTAAATTTAATGCTGTTCCATAATCAGTTTCAGCTAAATATTTATCATTATTAAATCCTCTTATACTATTTAATAGTTCTTTTACATATGCTCTTGTAGCTTTTACTGTAACTCTTTCTGCTTCTTCTAATGTATTTTTAAGTTCAGTTTTTGTTTTTGAAGCTTGAATGTTACCTTTATTAACACGTATTTCATTATATATTTCTTTAACATTTATATATTTTTTAGAACTTAGTTCTACATCTTCAGATTGAACATTAGTATTTCTTAATGCTGTATAATATTTAGTATTTAATTCATTGTATGCACTGTTTATCTCTGAATCTGTTGCAACATTTTCCATAATTGCTTTTGCTTCTTCATATGCTTTTTCAACAGCTTTTAGATCTGTAGCAGCATTTATAACTTCTTTACTATCAGCAATTGCTTTATCAAATTCTGCTTTATTATTAGTATAAGTATATGCTGTTGATACATAATCATCTGTTATTTTTTCTTCATAATAAGCTTTAAGTTCTTCTAATGTTTTAAGTGATTGTTCTTCTGGTGCTAAGTTTCTATTTAATACATATTCATATTCACTAATTGCATCTTTGCAAGATTCTGCATTTCTTATTTGTCCTAAGAAGAAATCATATTTTGTTTTTGGTAAATATAATTGTACTTTTCCTACTTCTACATTATTTTCATATACTGTAGTTTCTACACCATTTTCATATACAACACCTAATAAATATTCAACATATGCTTTTGTTGCATTTATTACAGAAAATTCTGCATCTTTTTCTGCTTTATCAACTTCTTCTACTGTTGTTGCTTTCCATATATTAGAAATTCCTTCTTGAAGAGCACTTTGTATATCTGGAGTTTCTATATATTTTAATTCACTTCCAGGTACTAATTTATTTAAAGAACTTTCTTCACATGTATATATATCTAATAGTTTAGTAACACTATCTTTTTGAAGATTATAAAATGCTTCATCATCTTCTTTTATTTTATTCAATGCTGTCATTGCTTTATTTACTTCAGCATTTATATCTTTATTAGCATTTACACCTTCACATGCATTTATTGCATTTATAGCATTCTCTACAACTTCTGCTATTTTTTCTTCACTTACTTTATATTTTTCTGTTCCGTCTTCATTTTTAGCAGCTGTTCTAACAGCTTCTGCCATTTCGTTTACTTTTTCAATTGCAACTATTTTAGCCATTTCAAGATTGAAAGTATCTTCATCTATTAATTCTTTTTCTATAACATTTTCAAATGCTTCAATTGCTTCAGCTTCTGTTGTTGCCTCATCAATTGCTTTTAAAGCTATATCACGGTCAGTAGATAATAAGTAATATTTTCCTACTACTGTTTCAACTCCATTTTCATCTTTAACTTTTATAGTATATCCTTCTCCATTATTATATATTGAAGAAACTAAACGTTTTGTAGCTTCTTTTGTTGCATTTAATATTGCTGTTTCTGCATCCTTTTCAGCTTTTTCAACATCTTCTGCTGATTTATTATCTGCACTATATATACTTGAATATCCTTTAACTACTGCTTCGTTTATTTCTGTAAGTGTTAGATAATCACTTTCACTTCCAGGTACTGTTGATTTTAATGCCTCATTGTTTTCAACATAATTTGTTAATGCTTCTGAAGCTTTCTTTTGAGCTTCTTCAATTTCAGCTTTTATTTCAGCATCTATTTTTATTGCATCTATTATAGCTTTTGCTTCAGCTACAGCTACATCGATAGCTTCTTTATCTTCACTTGCTTCAATTGCAACTTTACCAGCTTCAATTGCATTTGCTAATGTTTCTGCATTATATTCTGCATAATCTTCTGCATTTTTGTATTCGTCTAATTCTTTTATTGCATTTGCTTTAAGATCTGTTAATGTAACTCTTTCAGCGTTTACTACATATTCATATGTTTCAACTATGTCTTTTATTGTTTCAGCTTTATTTAATTCTTCTTTATAGAATTCATATTTTGTATTTGTTAATACTAATCCAAAATATTCTTCTCCATTGTTATATATTGTATTTAATAAATGTTGTGCATATCCTCTAGTTGCTTCTAATATTGCTTTTTCAGCTTCTTTTTCTGCATTTGCAACACCTTCTACTGTAGTTGCTCCTGCTATTGCATTATATCCAGCTGTAATTGCTTCATTTATTGCTGGAACTGATGCATAATCTGTTTCACTTCCAGGTACTATATTTTTTAATGAAGAATTTTCTACATAGTTTGTTAATTCAACTACTGCTTTTTCTTTTGCAGGTTCTACTGCTGTTGAATCTGTAACAACTCTAACTTCAATAGCTTCTAGTCTTAAAAATTCTCCTGTTGTTCCTGCTACAGTTCCTTCTTCTACCCAATTAGTCCAACCATAGTTTTCTCCATGTACTCTATATTGAATTTTATATCCTTTTTCTGCTAAACCTTTTGATTTTATTGTTATAGCTTCCATTTTTAAGCATTGTCCTGTTGTTCCTATTATATCTTCTTCTGTAAGATTATATCTCCATCCAATGTCTTGAATATGTACATCAAAACTTAAAGATGCGTTTTCGCAATTTTCAAGTTTCATTCTTATAGCTTCCATTCTTAAACATTGTCCTGTTGTTCCAGCTATACCACTATTTATTGCATCTTGCCATCCAATATTTTCAACGTGTGCTTGATATGATACTGATGGTTTTGCTTTTATTTCTGCATCTGTTGCTTTTGCTACTGGTATAACAAGTGTTCCTGTCATAACAGCTGCTGTTAATAATGTTGCCCCGATTTTTTTGTTAATATTATTCTTCATAATTATTACCTTCCTTTTTTATTTAAATTTAATTAAAAGTTTGCCTTTAATTATTCCCCCCTTTTCACCTCCTAATAATAAATTAATATATTTTTAATCAT
>CAPNAQ010000048.1 GCA_948663505.1 uncultured Clostridia bacterium
TAATTTTATATATATATTTACTTTGCTTTCTAATTGGATTTCTTATTTATGATTATATATTAACATATATTTCTTTATTTTACAATAATTTTTAAAAAAGTTTTATTTCATGTCATTGGAAATTTTTCTCTAACTTTTTTATTGCTTTATTAATTTCTGCACCAAGAAAAACAATATAAAAACAAGCATAAGTCCACATCATAATAAGCATTAAAGTAGTCAAACTGCCATAAGTCAAAGAAAATCCCCTAAAAATATCCAAATATTTAGAAAAAATAAAAGAAACAACATTAAGAGCAATTGCACCAAAAATAGCGCCAATCACTTCTTTTTTTAAAGTAGTTTTATGTTTTGGAACAAACTTATATACCACCAAAAATATTATAAAAGTACAAAACACAAATAATATCTCTGTCAATATCCCTGAAAAAGCAGAAACATCCTTAAATATATCAAAATGTTCTTTCACTATAGTAATTAAACTACTTCCAAAAACTAATAAAACCAATCCAATAACTATTAAAAATAAAAATACTATAGTTTGTATTATAGATAATATTCTCAAATAAATTATTGATTTATTTTCTTTACTATCTACATTATATACTGAATGTAACCCTTTTGTTAATGCAAATAAACTATTTCCTGCAGGCCATAATGTAAATATGATTGATATTGATATTGTTCCTATTGATTTTGAATATACTTCTTTTATAATCCCAAGCACCATTTCATTCATACTTGATGGTATAATTTTAGATATAACATTAAATAATGTTTGTTGTTCAATATTTGTATATTGTATTAAAGTTATTAATAAAATTACAAATGGTATAAAAGATAATATTGTGTAATATGAACATTGTGCTGAATATTCCCCAATATGATCTTTTTCCATATTTTGTATTATACTTTCTATAATTTTAAACTTTTCTTTAAAATTAAACCTTTTCATTATTTATATCTTTCCCTTACTTTTGGTTTCAGTTTTATTATAGAAAAAAAGATATATATTTCAAAGTGAGTTCGACAATGAGTCGTTATTCACTTTAACCAATTATAATGTGTATCTAGTACTTGAATATTCAGTTATATTATTTTATATAAATTATGTGCTATATCTCAATTCTATCTGAAAATTTATCTTTCACCAAACTCTTAAGCAAGAAATTCTCCTTATTCTCCAAATTACTATCAGCCTCAAGAGTCTTAACTGCCACACCTTGAGCCAACTTCAGAATTGGCATATCTGTAAATAAATTAGCAATTTTAAATTCTGGTATTCCATGTTGAGCTGTACCAAAAAAATCTCCTGAACCTCTTAACTCTAAATCTTTTTGTGAAATTATGAAACCATCATTTGTTTCACACATTATCTTCATTCTCTCTTTTGTATTTTTCCCTTTTCCATTATATTTTAATACACAATATGATTTATATTCCCCTCTTCCTACTCTACCTCTTAATTGATGTAACTGTGCTAAACCAAATCTTTGAGAATCTTCTATAACCATAATATTAGCATTTGGAACATCTACACCTACTTCTATAACAGTTGTTGATATTAATAAATCAATTTCTCCATTTTTAAAATTTAACATTATTTCATCTTTTTCTTTTTGTTTCATTTTTCCATGAATATATTCTACTCTATAATTTGAAAAAGCTTCTGTTTTACATTTTTCATATAAATTTATGACTGCTTTTAAATCACTTTGTTCATCTTCAGTTTCTTCTACTAATGGGCATACAATATATGCCTGTCTACCATCATCTAACTGTTTCTTTATGAAGTTATTTACTCTTTCTTCCATATGATTAGTTACTGCAAATGTTTCTATTTTTTTTCTATTTGGTGGAAGTTCATCTATAATTGATATATCCAAATCTCCATATAATATTAATGCAAGTGTTCGTGGTATTGGTGTTGCTGACATTACTAATATGTCAGGATTCTGTCCCTTTTCTGCTATTTTTGTTCTTTGCTTAACTCCAAATCTATGTTGTTCATCTGTTACAACTAGACCTAAATCTTTAAAAATGACATTTTCTTCTAGTATTGCATGTGTTCCAATTAATATGTCTATTTCTCCATTTTCTAGTTTTTTTAGAATTTCTTCTTTTTTCTTTTTTGTTATACCTGAAATTAATAATTCACTTTTTATATTAAATTTATCTAAAATATTTTTAAAATTATTTAAATGCTGTGTTGCTAGTATTGCTGTTGGTGCAAGTATCGCTACTTGATATCCTGATTTTACAGCTTTATATGCTGAAATCATTGCGACAATTGTTTTTCCTGATCCAACATCTCCTTGTAATAATCTATTCATCGATTTTTCTGATTCCATATTTTCATCAATTTCTTGTAATACTTTTAGTTGAGCTTTTGTTAAATTAAATGGTAATGTATTTATTACATCTGACATTTTTACATTTTTATCAAATGTGATTCCCTTTTTGTCATTTAAATTATTATTCTTTAGTTGCAAAAGTGCTAATTGTGTTGATAATAATTCTTCAAATACTAATCTTTTTCTTGCACTTTCAAACTTTTTAAATTCACTTGGAAAATGTATATTTTTTGTTGCTTTATTTATATCATCTAGATTATACTCTTTTAAAATATATTCTGGTAATGTTTCTTTTAAACCACCTTGTTCTTGTAATTTATCTAATCCATTTTCTATTATTTTTCTTAATGTATTCTGTGTTAAACTAAATGTTAATGGATATATTGGTATTATTTTTCCTGTATTATTTGTTTGTGTTATCTCATCAAATACAGGTGAATTTATTTCTATTTTTCCATATTTATAATTTATTTTTCCAAATATTCTATATTTTCTACCTATTTCAAATTTAGTTTTTAGATATGATTGATTAAACCATGTGATTGTTGCTGTTCCCGTTTCATCTCTAATAAGTAATTTTTGCATTGTTCTTCCTTTGCTTATCCTAGTTTCAATTATTTTTGAAACTGCTGTTACTTCTAGAACCACTTCTTCTCCATTTATACATTCACATATATTTTTAGGTTTGCTTCTGTCTTCATATCCTCTTGGATAATATGTTATTAGATCTTTTAGTGTAAATATTCCTATTTTATTTAACAGTTTTACTCTATTAGGACCTACTCCTTTTATGTATTTTACATCTTCATTTAAATCCATTATATCTTTTAATTCCTTCTTAATCTTGAATTTTAAGTAATTTAAAATTTAATCCATCACTACTTATTAATTTTAATTCTATTCCATTAATATTACCTTCTATAGCGTCTTGTATTGAGTTTGAATGTAAATGTCCATAAAAACATCTTTTTATATTATATTTTTTCATTATTCTAATATAATCTGTATTCATATAATTTTTATTAACAGGAGGATAATGCATAAATACAATAATTTCTTTATCTTCTCCATATTTTCTAATTCCATCTTTTATTGATAATTCTAGCCTGTCTACTTCTCTTCTTGTTAATCTTACATCTTCATCATCTTCTGATAATGACCAACCCCTGGTTCCTGCAATTATTTTATTTTGATATTCATAACTATTATTTATTAAAAAATCGATTTTCTTAAATTGTTTTTCTTGTATATATTTTCTCATACTTGTTAGTGTTGTCCACCAATAATCATGATTTCCTTTTAATAATATCTTTTGACCTGTTAAATTGTTTATAAATTCAAAATCTTTTTCTGTTTCTTCTAAATACATTGCCCAAGAAAAATCTCCTGGCAATATTACTAGATCTTGTTCTTTTACTTTTGCTTGCCAGTCTTGTTTTATTTTTTCTTCATAATTTTGCCAATTATCACCAAATATGTCCATTGGTTTGTTTGTACTAAAAGATAAATGTAAATCTGCTATTGCATATATTGCCATTTATATTTCCTTTCTTTTAAATTTTATTTATAATTTATTGCTATAATTTTAAATTAGGAACTGCATTTAAATCTAAATTACTATTTTTTCCATTAATAAAGTTATAATATCCTGCAGAAGCTATCATTGCTGCATTATCAGTACACAATTTTAAATCTGGCATATATATTTTAATTCCTTCTTTTTGTAAATCATAAAATTCTTTTCTAATAAAAACATTTGCTGATACACCTCCAGCCAATGCAATTTTATCAACTTTTATTTTTTCTAATGCTTTTTTTGTATTTTCCATTAAAGTTTCTGTTACAGTTTTTTCAAAACTAGCACATAAATCTGCTTTATTTATATCAGGCATTTTATGATGTATGTTTATAACTGCTGTTTTTATCCCACTAAAACTAAAATCTAAATTGTCAAAATGTGTTTTTGGTAATTCTATTGCATTTGAATTTCCCTCTTTTGCAAGCTTGTCTACTTTAGGACCTCCTGGATATCCGAAGTCCTACAACTCTTGCAACTTTATCAAATGCTTCTCCTATTGCATCATCTCTTGTTTTTCCTAATACTTCAAATTCTGTATAATCTTTTACATGTATTAGTTGAGTATTTCCTCCTGACATCATTACACATAAAAAAGGAGGTTCTAGCTCTTTATATGTTATATAATTTGAGGCTATATGTCCTTGTATATGATTTACTCCAACTAATGGTTTATTTATAGCAAAACTTAATGCTTTTGCATATGATAATCCTACCAATAATGCTCCTACTAATCCTGGTCCATATGTTGGTGTTATACAATCTATATCTTCAAATTTAACTTTTGCTTCTTCTAATGCTTTTTTTGTAACTCTTGAAATTGCTTCAATATGGTTCCTTGATGCTATTTCAGGCACTACTCCTCCATATTTTTCATGTATTGGTATTTGCGTATCGACTATATTTGATAATATTTCTCTTCCATTTTTTACTATTGCTACTGATGTTTCATCACAGCTTGATTCTATTCCCAATGTTAATATATCTTTTTCCATTTTATACCTCAATATAAATTACTATATTATAATCTCCTCTCTATAATCCAAATATAAATGAACCTAAAGTTAAAATCCATTTACTTACAAAATTTATTGCTGGTGTAATAATTGTTCCTGCTATACCAGTTATCCATATTAATACAAATATAATATAAAAAATTTGTTCATTATTTATAAAAAACTCTTTAGCTTTATATGGTAAAAATGGCATAATGATCTTTGATCCATCTAATGGTGGTAATGGTATTAAATTAAATACTCCTAATCCTATGTTTATTGAAATAACACTAGATATTAACAAAAGTACAATATTCCCAATTTTTGATGTTAAAAACTCAAATCCTGTAAATTTATATATTGCACAATATATTAATGTAAATATTATAGCAAGTATAAAATTCATTACTGGTCCTGCTAATGAAACTATCGCTTCACCTTTTTCCATAGACATCTTTCTTGTATAATTTCTAGGATTTACTTCTACTGGTTTTCCCCATCCAAATCCAGCTACTAACAACATCAATGTTCCTATTGGATCTAAATGATGTAATGGATTTAAGCTAAGTCTACCTTGACTTTTTGCCGTGTCATCTCCTAATTTATATGCTGCATATCCATGTGCAAATTCATGAAATGTTATTGCTATCAATACTCCTGGTGCACTTAATAATATTCCTATTAATTGATTAGGATTTGATGCATATTGCAATATTAAAAATCCTATCATTACCGCTATTATTATATATATTGTCCTTTTATCAAAATTAAATCCAAACATTTAATTCTCCTTTATCTTTTTATTTTTCAAATTAATTTCTTCTAATATATGTTTTATTATTTTATCATAGGTTAATGTTTTTTACAAGAATAAATCTAAAGAAAAAAATATAATGACAAAGTGTTCACATTGCCTTTGATATATGAGAAATAAACACTCCCCATTATAATGAGAAGTGTTTATCAATTTTTTATGTTTACTTATAATCAAAAAATGTAACTTTTCCTTTGTACCAGTTAATGTTTGCTCTATTTTTAATACCCTTTTTACATAACTCTTCGATGTCATCAAAATTTTCGCAAACAATTAGTTCTTCACTATTGCCTTGATTTAAACCACAAATCAGCTCTTCACCTTTTCTTAGATCATGAATACCTGTAACTGGTGTCAATAATCTTTTATTTGTTTTCTTTTCAAGATAATACATGGTCATTCCTCCTGTCTTACAAGACGTTTTTTATAATTAATTTTTCATATTTTATATCTTACCATCATTTATATAATTAGTCAATAAATATATGTCAGAATTCATAACTTTAATTCGTTCTTGTACTAAAGAGCTCTATAACTCGTCTATCTTAAATGATAAATAACCTTCATATAAATAGCTATTGTCTATACCATTCATATATACTTCTCTATCATCTATCTTATCAGTCAATCTTTTTTTAATAATTCTTTAATTTCTGTATCTTTATTTTTAATTGCTTCTTCAAGATAAGTAAGTGGCGTAAATCTAAAACTTCCTTTCGCCATATTTACATTCCTTAAATTTCCTGCAAATTCATATATTTCTTCAAATAAATATTTATGTATTTTCTTTAAAGATTCAAATGTTCCTGGTTCTAATGTATTCAAATATCCTATTTCAAACTTTTTTTTGCATATTTTTTACTAATTGTTTCCTCTTGTCTTGCTAATTCTGCTTGGTCAGTAATATTTAATTTATTTTCTAAAATCATTTTTACCTCCTCAGGCAATACATTAATTTACATTAAGCACCATATTTATTTACATTTTCTTGTATTTCTTCTTCTTTTTCCTGCATAGCTTCAAGAGTATTTTGTAATAATTCATCTAACTCCCAACCTAATTGATTTGCACCATTACTAATTAAATCTCTTGAACATCCAGCTGCAAATTTTTTGTCTTTATACTTTTTCTTTAAGCTTTTTAATTCCATATCTTTTGTGCTTTGTGATGGTCTCATTTTTGCTGCAGCCCATATTAGCCCTGACAATTCATCTGTTGCAAAAAGTATTTTTTCCATTTTATTTTCTGGTATAACATCAGAGCAAATTCCATATCCATGACTACAAATAGCATGTATTAATTCATCACTTGCATTGATTTCATTTAATATTTCAATTGCTTTCTGACAATGTTCTTCTGGATACTTTTCATAATCAACATCATGTAATAATCCTGCTAATCCCCAAAAATCTTCATTTTCATTATATTTTTTAGCAAAATACCTCATAATCTGCTCAACAGTAAAAGCATGTCTTATATGAAATTCTTCTTTATTGTATTTTTTTAATAAGTTTATTGCTTCTTCTCTATCTATATTTACTTCTTTTATGTCAATTTTCTTCTCGATAATATTTTCTTCCTTATTTTCTTTATTATCTATAGCTTCTTTAACTTCTATATTTTTATTTTCCCTTGATTTCTTTTCATTTGCATTACTTAGTGGCTTCATTGTTGGGAATAATAACACATCTCTAATTGATGCCGAATCTGTAAGTAACATTATTAGTCTATCAATCCCAATTCCAAGTCCACCTGTTGGAGGCATTCCATATTCCAATGCTTGAATAAAGTCTTCATCCATCATACCTGCTTCTTCATCTCCTGCATTTCTTGCCTCAACTTGTTTTTTAAATCTTTCATATTGATCTATTGGATCATTTAATTCAGAAAATGCATTTCCATATTCTCTGCCACCTATAAATATTTCAAATCTCTCTGTTAATCTAGGATCCTTTGGACTTCTTTTAGCTAGTGGTGATATTTCTACTGGATAATCATATATAAATGTTGGTTGTACAAGTGTTTTTTCTACATATTCATCAAAAAATAATGCAATTACATCCCCTCTTGTTTCTTTTGTTTTATCAGGTATTTCAATTCCCTTTTCTTTTGCCAAAGCAACTGCTTCTTCATCACTATTTATTTCATTAAAATCTACTCCACATGCTTCTTTTATTGAATCTATCATTGTAATTCTCTTCCAACCTGGAGTTAAATCAATTTCTTGGCCTTGATATGTAATTTTTGTTGTTCCTAAAACTTTCATAGCACACTTTGTAAATAGTTCTTCTGTTATATCCATCATATCATTATAATCTTGATATGCTGCATATAATTCAATTGAAGTAAATTCTGGATTATGTCTAATATCCATTCCTTCATTTCTGAATATTCTTCCCATTTCATACACTTTATCATATCCACCAACAATTAATCTTTTTAAATTTAATTCTGTTGCTATTCTTAAATACATTGGTAAATCTAAAGCATTATGATGTGTTATAAATGGTTTTGCTGTTGCTCCACCTGATATTGTATTTAATATTGGTGTTTCAACTTCTAGATATCCTTTTTCATCTAATATTCTTCTTATTTCACTAATTATTTTACTTCTTACCTCAAATGTCTTCTTTACTTCTGGATTCATTATTAAATCAACATATCTCTGTCTATATCTTAGATCTGGGTCTTTTAATCCATGAAATTTTTCTGGTAATGGTCTTAAAGATTTAGAAAGTAATGTAACTTCTTTTGCATGTATTGATATTTCTTCTGTTTTTGTTTTAAACACAAAACCTGTAATTCCAATTATATCTCCAATATCAAATGTTTTAAATTCTTTATAACTTACTTCCCCTAAATCATTTATACTTACATAACTTTGTATTTTCTCATCACTGTCTTGTATTGTACAAAATGATGCTTTTCCCATTATTCTTTTTGCAATAATTCTTCCTGCAACAGTAACATTTTTTTCTTCAAATTGTTCATAATTTGATTTTATTTCTCCTGCTGAGTTCGTTCTATTAAATTTTGTTATTTCAAAAGGATCTTTCCCTTGTTCTTGTAATTCCTTTAATTTATCTCTTCTTATTTGCATTAGATGGTTTATATCTATCTCTTCTACTTGTTCATTATTATTATTTTGATTTTCATTCATTTTCATTCTCTCCCTTCACTTCTTTTTGCTCATTTCTATCTATAAAATTTCTCAGACTTTTCATTTACTAAATCTTGAGCCAGTTACTTAATTCTAAAGAGAATAGTTATATTGCTAGGCAGAATTACTAAAAAAGGCAAGGGCGCATACTTTTGTATGTAACCGCGTTTTTTAGTAATTCTAACAACGCAAGATGACTATTATCTTTTGAATTTAATCGTACCATTCAAGTTCCCAGTCACTAATCTTAACAGTATCTCCTTCACATATGCCAAGTTCTTTTAACTTATCTTCAATTCCCATATTTTTAATACATTTTTGAAGATAATACATAGATTCATTATCTTCGATATTTACTCTACCCATAAGTCTGTCAACAGCTCGTCCTTTTACAATAAATATTCCATCTTCTTCATAAGCTTCCCATTCTTGCTCTTTATATTGAAGTGTGTATATAACTCTATCTTCAACTTCGACCAATTCTTCTTTTGGTAATGTTTTTAATACTTCTGTAACATAATCTATTAGTTGCTCTACTCCTTCTCCTGTTACTGATGATATTTTAAATAACTCTAGTTTTTCTTTTTTTGCCAGTTCTTCTAATTTATTATAATTGGTTTCATCTTGCATACTGTCTATTTTTGTTGCAACAAGAATCTGTTTTCGTTTTATCAACTTTTCACTATATTTTTCTAGTTCTTTATTTATTGTATAATAATCATCTATAGGATCTCTTCCTTCTTGACCTGATGCATCAATAAAATGTAATAGCAATCTTGTTCTTTCAACATGTCTTAAAAATTGTATTCCTAGTCCTACTCCTTCACTTGCTCCTTCTATAATTCCTGGTATGTCTGCTATTACAAATCCATCTCCATTTTTTGTTTTTACTACTCCTAAATTTGGATTTATTGTTGTAAAATGATAATTTGCAATTTTTGGTGTGGCATCTGTTACTTTTGATAAAAATGTTGATTTTCCAACATTTGGAAACCCTAATAATCCTACATCTGCTAATAATTTTAATTCAAGTATTAATTCTTTTTCTTCTCCTTTTTCTCCATCTTCAGAAAATCTAGGTGCTTGTCTTGTTGGTGTTGCAAAGTGTGAATTTCCTCTTCCTCCTTGTCCACCTTTTAATATTAATTCTGTTTGATCTGGTTCTGATAAGTCTGCAACTATTTTTCCTGTTTCTGCATCTTTTATAACTGTTCCTATTGGTATTTTTATATATAAGTCTTCTCCATATTTTCCATTACAATGGTTTCCACTTCCATTTTCTCCATTTTTGGCTTTAAATTTTTTGTTGTATCTAAAATCTATTAATGTGTTTTTGTCTTTGTCAACTTGAAAATAAATATTTCCTCCATTTCCTCCATCTCCACCATCAGGTCCGACCTGCTGCTACATATTTTTCACGTCTGAATGTTGCTGCTCCATTTCCTCCATCTCCAGATTTTATTACTATTTTTGTGTAATCTGTGAACATCTTATCTCCCTTCACTTATTTGCTACAATCTTAAATTTCTTTCACAAATTTTAGATTCTATAATAATTATCTTCTATTTTTGCTTGTTGTTCTTGAATTTTTTTGTTATAAAATTCTTTTTGTAATTTTGCTACAATTGATTGTATTGTATCTGTTGTATGACCTAAATTTCCATCTATAGTTGTATTATATTCATCGATTTTTCCAATGTAATTTAAATACCCATTATCATTAATTCTCTGTTCTGGTAATGACAGTAAATATAATAATTTTTTTAAATCATTTGGATTATTTGATTCTATAATTTCTTCTATCTTTTTATGTGTTGCAAAACATACTGGCATACCATATGGTGTGCTATTTTTGTTTAATATTTCTTCTTCATCTTCATTTGGAACAGTTTGAATATAACCAGTATAGACATATGTTCCATTTTCGTCTTTTCCAACTTTATTCAATTTTCTTACTCTTAAGAAATCACCATTATTAGTATTAATACCATTATAATCACAATATATTTTTCCATCTTCTGTTAAATATTCTTCACCTACTTGTTTCAAATATGCATTATTAATTCTTTCTCTCTGCTTATTCATTTGGTCTTGTATATATTGAGTATGTTCTTTATACATTTCAGTTGAAAATTCATTTGATTTTTTTATATCTTCCTCTTTACTTCTTCTATTCTCTTCATTTATTCTATTAATTATTTCTTTCTTTTCTTTTGCAACTTGTGGTGCAATCTTTTCATTTACATATCTTTGAACATTTTCGCTTTTAGTTCCAAATCCAAAATCATATGGATCCTGTGTAAATTTTCCAAGATACATACAGTCCATATTAGTATTTGGCATTCTGCTTTCATCCACATAACCTAGAGCTATTCTTTGTAATAAGTTAAGATTTATTTGCGTTCCTTGAGGCATTTCAAATACAATTTTTTCTTTTGGATCAAAATTTATACAATCTCCATCTTTGTAATAAACAACATTTGCAGTCATAAGATTTGTTATTTCGCCATTTCCATAAGTTACAGTATTATAAACTTGCATTGATGTAATCATAAAATTCATATTTCTAGGAAGCCCAACTGTATATGGTAGTTGTATATTATTATCACTATTTGTATTTTGATATTGATTTTGTTGATAGTTTTCTCCTTCATTTAATTTTTTTGTTTTACTCCTAGTTATCATTTTTTTATTTTTCCAAATAATCCCATTTTTCTTGTACTCCTTTTACTTATTTTATATTTTTATTAATAAACT
>CAPNAQ010000049.1 GCA_948663505.1 uncultured Clostridia bacterium
ACTATATTGGTTTAAAGTGAATAGAAACTCAGGTCGGACTCATTTTTTCAGATTAATATTATTTAAAAAAGTAATAAAAAGTTTAAAGTAGGAGTTGTAATATTATGGATAGATTAAAAACGTTTTTGATATATGCGTTATTAGTAGTTGGGTTTATTATTTTTTCAGAGTTATTAATAAATTTAAGTTTAGAAACATCATATGCAAATTTAGGAAGAAAAGATAATTTAAAACAGGTAACAATATATCAAGCACAAGCAACTAAAGTAAATGGTAGAATTAAAGGGACGATCTTTAATGATGAAAATAATAAGATTAAAGATAGATATTTAAAGATAGATTTATATTCTGAGAGAGATGTGCTTTTGGGTAGCAAATATATTGATTTATTAGGTATTAGAGATAATGAAACAAGAAATTTGGAAGTGTATTTTAAGTTACAAGATGTTGATTATTATGAAGTGAGTTTTGTCGAAGAAAAAGGTCCTGAGGGTGAACTTCCTGAAATGGTAAAAGATTTAACTAAGGGAGAAATCTTGGTTATAACATTATTTACATTCTTAATATTTTGGTAATGTACAATAAAAAATCCATTGCAAAAAAATTAAACTTATGATATAAAATAAAATAACAAAAAAGAAGATAAGCGAAAACAGGGTTTAAGCCTTGAGAAAGGATGAACGTAAAAAATGATAAAAGCTTATGCAAGAACTGATATAGGAAAATTAAGGGAAATGAATCAAGATTACTATTATATCTCTAATTCATTAGATGAAGTTCAATTATATATATTAGCAGATGGAATGGGAGGATATAATGGAGGAGAAATAGCAAGCAGTTTAGCAGTTCAAACAGCAAAAAATTATATAATAAATAATTTTAAAGAAACACCAAAAGACAGAGATAGTATAATACAATTAATAGGAAGCAGTATGGAATACGCAAATATGGTAGTATTTGAAAAAGCAAAAGAATCAAAAGATTTACAAGGAATGGGTACTACTTTAGAGATATGTCTAATATATAATAATAAGGCATATATTGGACATATAGGAGATAGTAGAATATATAGAATTAGAAGAGAATTCATAAGAAAACTTACACAAGATCATAGTTATGTTCAGAAATTAGTAAAAGAAGGAACAATAACAAAAGAACAAGCAGCACATCACCCACAAAAAAATATGTTAATGAAAGCACTAGGATGTAATGCTTTTATTGAGCCTGATGTAATGGTAAAAGGATTTTTAAAAGATGATATATTAATAATGTGTTCAGATGGGTTATCAAATATGATAGATCAGGAAACAATATATAAAATGGCTAAAAAAGATATAGAACAAGCACCAAAAGACTTAGTTGAACTTGCAAATAAAAAAGGTGGATATGACAATATAACTATTGTAGTTATAAAAAATATATAATTTATAAGTCAAAATAATATGAATTTTCAAAAGAAACACTATGAAATTTTGGGCAACTATGAGCAAAACCAAACGTAGTGAAGGGAAGGATAGGAATGAATTTAGAGGGAAAAGTATTAGGAACTAGATATGAAATAATAGAGAAAATTGGAAATGGTGGAATGGCAACAGTATATAAATCAATGGATTTAGTTTTAAAAAGATATGTTGCAGTAAAAATATTAAGAGATGAGTTTACAACAGATGAAGAATTTATAAAAAGATTTGAGACAGAGGCACAATCAGCAGCAAGATTAACACATCCAAATATAGTATCTATATATGATGTTGGAGTAGACAATGGAATTTATTATATAGTAATGGAATTAATACAAGGAAAAACATTAAAAGAGATAATTTTAGAAGAAAGAGGACCACTACCTTGGAAATGGTCTGTAAATGTTGCAATACAAATAGCATCAGCTTTGGAAATGGCACATAAAAATAATATAGTACACAGAGATATAAAACCACACAACATAATAATAACAGAAGATGGAATAGCAAAAGTAACAGATTTTGGAATTGCAAAGGCTGTTTCAAATTCAACAATAACAGCATTTGGGACAACAATAGGATCAGTGCATTACTTTTCACCTGAACATGCAAGAGGAGGATATACTGATGCAAAATCAGATTTATATTCCCTAGGAGTTGTATTATATGAAATGGTGACAGGTAAAGTTCCATTTGATGCAGATACACCTGTATCAATAGCGTTAAAGCATATGCAAGAAGATCCAATACCACCAATTCAAGAAAATAATAATTTACCAGAAGCAATAAATAAAATAATATTAAAATCATTAAAAAAAGATCCAATACTTAGATACCAAACAAGTACAGAAATGCTACAAGATTTAAGAATGTCATTAAAAAATCCAAGTGGCAATTTTATAGATGATTCAGAATATGACCCAACAGCAAAAACACAAAAAATACAAACAAGTCAATATAATCATTATGAAAAAAGAAGTCAAAATAACAAAAAAGAAAATGCCTTTATAAGTTTTGTAAAAAAACATAATAAATTAAGTATATTTATAGGATTAATTTTATTATTCTTCTTAGCTTTTGGAGGAACAATGCTATTTCTGAAAGCAACAAATCCAAAAGAAGTAGCTATTCCAAATCTTGTTGGATTAACTAAAGAAGAAGCAAGACAAAAAACTGAAGAATCAAAATTAATATTTGAAATAGAATCAGAAGAATATAATACAGAAATAGAAGAAAATCATATAATTAGCCAAAATCCTGAATATATAGAAAAATATAACAATGTAAAAGAAGGAAGCACAATTAAAGTTGTAATTAGTAAAGGAACTGAAAAGACAACTGTTCCAAAAGTTGTTGGAATGAAAGAAGATGAAGCTATAGAAGCTTTAGAAAAGGCTAAATTAAAAGTTGAAGTTATTGAAGAAACAAGTAAAAAGATACAAGAAGGTTATGTTATAAGTCAAGAAACTGATGCTAATACAGAAGCTGCTGCAGGAGATACAATTAAAATACATGTTAGTACAGGAACAGGTATAAAACAAGTTACCATGATAGATGTTACAGGAAAACTAGAGGCAGATGCTAAATCATCTATAGAAGCATTAGGTCTTAAAGTAAACATTGGATATAATGAAGATAATTCAAAAGATAATGGAATTGTTTTAAAACAAAGTCTAGAAGTTGGTAAAGTAGTTGATGAAGGAACTACTGTTACAATTACAGTAAATAAAATAGCTGAAATGAAATCAGTACCAATAAATGTAAATGTTAAATCATTATTAGATGGTAATATTTATGAAGAACCTAAAGAAAATACTACAGATGAAAAGGTTGTTAAATCTGTAAAGGTTGAAGTTGTTGTTGGTAATGACAAAATCTATTCTCAAACTGTAAAGGCTTCCGAAACTTCTATAAATGCAGGTACTGCTAAAGGTACAGGTACAACAACTGTAAAAGTTTATATTGATGGAGTTTTGAAAAATGATGGTGGTTACCAGCTTATTTATAATAATGTAAATTCATATACAGCAGAATAAGATAAAAGAGGCATAAAAAAACTAGCATGTAAAAGTTTATTTTAAAAAAGATTAGAATAGAAAAATAGGTCAAAAAAGAAGTTTTCAAAATACTTTTCTGGCTTATTTTTTTTACTATTTTCTATACATTTTTTTATAATAATGTTATAATGAGGGCGATAACTAAGTATAAATTCAGCAGAAGAATTAAAGCAAATTGGAAGTAAAGATACTTGGTTTATATTAAAATTAAAATATCTAGAAATATGTTTAGTACATTTATATACTCTTGAAGGAGCAATTACTGATACAGAATGTAATCAGTTATCAGAAGAAACAAAAAAAGATTTAAAAGTATTACAGATCAATGGAAAAACTAAAAAATCTAATTTGAAAAGGAGTAATAATTATGAGAGATGCAGAAAAAATTATTGGAAATATGATAGACAAGCAAAGCATTTGCTATATAAGTTCAATTGATAAAGATGGATTCCCAAATACCAAAGCAATGCTAAAACCTAGAAAAAGATAAAGAATTTAATGGTTTAGCAAGAATAACATTAGAAAAATGCGAAGAATATTATGTAATTACATGTGGGGTATGTGGTATGGTTCATACTGTTTTTTGCAATAAATATAAAAAAGATACAATATATGAAAATATGAAAAGAGATTTGCAAGAATTTTTACTTAAAGAAACCACAGAAGATGAAGAAATAAAATTTTATGAGGAATTTACTAGTAAATATTGAAATAAATGATTTTACAAATTTATAAAAAAGATAACTTACAATAAATAGGGCAGATAATTAAGTTGAAAATTATTTGTCCTTTATGCTATAATCGAAACACAAGATAGTAAGTTGTAGGGGAGATTGTAATTTGAAATGGAACAAAATATAAAGAAAATAAAGCGAAGTATAAATATATATCCAATATTTGCATCTTTTACAGGGGATATGATATTTTTCGTACCAATAGATACTTTATTTCTAACATTAGTAAAAGGACTAAATGCAAGTCAAATAACAGCAATGACTATGGTAGCTTTAATTATATGTATAATATCACAAAAGGCTATACTAGCAACTGTAAAAAAGATAGGCAATGTAAATTCTTTAAGATTAGGTACGATATTAATGTTAATTGCAGCATTAGTATTAACATTTGGAAAATCATTTGTTTTAATGTTGTTATATAGAAGTATAAACGAAATAGCATTTATGTTCTTAAATATGGATGAAATTATTTTAAAAAGTAATCTAAATGCAGTAAATAGAAAAGATGATTATTATAAAATAAGAAACAAATCAAAAATAATGTACTCAATTATAACTTTACTTACAGCATTAGTAGCAGGAAAATTATTTAATATAAATCAATATTTGCCAATGTATTTGTCAATTATAGTATATATATTATTAGTTGGACTTGCATTTATGTACTACGAAGCAAAAGCAAATGAAACTAAAGTAATTAAAGAGAATAAAAAGAAAATAAAAATAACATCAGTTATATTTTTAGTAATATTATCTAATGCAGTATTTTATTCAATTATAAAAATGGGGCAGAACAATAGTAAATTATTTATGCAATATGATTTTCAAAAATTCTTGTCAATTGAGATGGTAACATACTATATAACAACAATAGTATTTATTTCAAGAATTGCAAGATTAGTAGGAAATATAGTATTTGGAAAAGTATATTCAAAAATAAAAGATAAGATGAGTATAGTATTAACAATTTGTTTAAGTATGGCATTTCTATTATTAATTATAGGACATTATATTAACGTAGAATTTATATATAAAGTAATAATAATGTCATTAGGATTTTTCCTAATACTAGCAACAAGAGATTCTTTTCAAATATATATTGAAGATGTGGCATTAAGTATTTCTAATAAAGATGAACAACAAAAAGTTGTAATAGATATAGAAGTTTATAGAAGACTAGGAACACTAATTTTAAGTGCAATTTTCACACTAATTTTAATGAAATATGAGTTAATAGTAATAGAGTTTATTTTATTAGCTTTAAGTATTGGAGAAATATTTGTTAATAAGAAATTGTGTGATAAGTTAAAGTCATACGAAATGTAATTTAGAAATACTGATTGTAATCTACATAAAAGTATGCTATACTAAAATAGAAGTTTATTTAGAAACCAAAAAGTAACCATTAATACTTGGAGGTTTCAAACCTCCAAAACAGTTTAAGGAGGCATAATATGGCAAAAGAAGTTTTTAATCGTAATGTAGCACACAAAAACATTGGAGAAATTGAAACCAAAAATAACACCAGAGGAAGTGTAATAGGATTTTGGAATCAGATGGCAGATAATATAGAAAACAAGGTTAGAGATAGTTATGCTAATTACAGAGAAATTGATACAACACCAGAAGAAAAAAGTGTAGTTCAAAAGTAGTAATTTATCTAAAAACATATTTGAAGCCATAAATAAAATAACCGAAAGTGAGTCATAGCAGTTTAGATAGACTCACTTTCGGTTTATTTGGAATTATAAATGCTTTTCTCAATTTCTGTCATACATTCATTTGCAATACTTGCAACAGATGACCAACTACTAACTTGTAAAGATATAGGCTTTACCATACTATACAAATCAGTTATAGTTCTGAGAGCATCTGATTTTTTGGAACATCTTAGTAAAGTATTTTTGAAATGAGTAGCAGTTTCATCTGAAGAATCGACAGTTTTAAATTGTTTTTCGATTTCCTGTCTAAATCCAACAGATGTAAAAGATACTGCATTTACATATTTCATAAGATTGTCTAAAATCTTAGAAAGTTTTGTAAACGGATCTTTACTTTGGAAATTTGGTGTATTGATAGCATTTAACATCCGTTTTTGATAGTTTTCAAAAGTCTTGTTGTCCATAAAAGTAACCTCCTAAAAAATTATTTTTACTATGGTTAAAACTACAAAAATCTAATTAAATTATACTACAAAATTATGTTAAATGCAAATTGAACAAGAATACAATATAATAGATTTAAGTAGTTCTATATATTGTAAATATAAAATAATTAGAAGGAGGAAAAATTTGAAAGAGTTATTTATTGAAGAAATAATTGTTAAATCAATGAATTTTTTAGATAATAACCAAAGAATAAAATTAAAAGAAATACTTACAGGAATATGCTTGAATTATCAAATTGAAATGATAGGACAGACTAAAAAGCAAGAAACACAAAAGAATAATACAAATATATTAAATAAATTCATATCATCTAAGGAACTTGAGGGTTGCTCAACTAGAACTTTAAATTACTATAAAGATAATCTAATCAAAATGTTAGATACAATAAATCTTCCAATAGATGAAATTAATACTGAAATATTAAGAAATTATTTGGCTAATTATAAAAACAATTCAAATGCAGGTATGGTAACTATAGACAATATAAGAAGAACATTATCAAGTTTCTTTGCGTGGTTAGAAAATGAAGATTATATTGTTAAAAGTCCAGTTAGGAGGATTCATAAAGTAAAAGCAACTAAGAAAGTAAAAGAAACATTTACAGATGAAAATTTAGAAAAGTTAAGAGATACTTGCTCAAATGTAAGAGATTTAGCAATATTAGAACTATTAATATCAACTGGCATGAGAGTAGGAGAATTAACTAGATTAAATATAGCTGATATGAACTTTCAAGAAAGAAGTTGTATTGTTTTGGGTAAAGGAAACAGTGAAAGAGAAGTTTATTTTAGTGCAAAAAGTAAAATGTATATGAAGAAATATTTAGAAACAAGAACAGATAATAATGAGGCATTATTTGTATCTCTTATAAAACCATACAATAGATTAGGAATATCAGGAATTGAAATTGCTATAAGAAATTTAGGAAAAGAGGCAAATATAAATAAAGTACATCCACATAAATTTAGAAGAACAATGGCAACTATGGCTATTGATAAAGGAATGCCTATAGAGCAAGTACAAAAATTGTTAGGACATATTAAGATAGATACAACAATGGAATATGCAATGGTAAATCAAAATAATGTGAAAAACTCACACAGAAAATTTATTACATAAATTTATGAAAAAATATTGACAATGATGGTGGTTTTATTATAAAATACAAACAATAGTTCTATGACGATAAATAAAGAAAATATAAATAATAATAAATGTAATAATAACTAAAATTTATTAGAAAAGGATGTGTTCTTATGGACGAAAAAAAGAATGAAATTATTTTATTTGAAAATCAAGGAGTAAAATTAGAAGTTAATTTAAAAGATGAAACCGTATGGCTTACACAAGAGCAAATGTCAAAATTATTTAAAAAAGCTAAATCTACTATTAATGAACATATAAAGAATATATATAAAGAAGGAGAATTAGTAGAAACAGAAACAATGACTAAATTCGGAAATTCCGAATTTGCTGATAAACCTACTAATTATTATAATTTAGATATGATTATATCTGTTGGATATCGAGTAAAATCGCAAAATGGTATTTTATTTAGAAAATGGGCTACTAGAATATTAAAAGATTATATGTTAAAAGGATATGCAGTAAATCAAAGAAGATTAGAATATTTAGAAAAAACAATTAAGCTTATTGATATAGCAAATAGAATAGATGAAAGGCTAGAAGGAAATGACGCAAAAGAAATTTTAAAAGTAATTGGAGATTATTCAAAAGCACTTGATTTGTTGGATGACTATGACCATAGAACACTAAAGAAAATAGATGGAAATATAGATGAAAGAAAGATTGAATATAGTGAATGTATAGAAGTTATAAATAAGTTAAGATTTAATGAAGAAAGCTCACTATTTGCAGTAGAAAGAGATAAAGGGTTAGAATCAATAATTGGCAATATATATCAGAGTTTTGCAGGACAAGATATTTATAAAAGCATAGAAGAAAAAGGAGCAAATTTTTTATATTTGATAGTAAAAAATCATGTATTTGCAGATGGAAATAAGAGAATTGCAGCAACTTTATTTATTTACTTTTTGAATTTTTATGGTATTTTATATAAAGATGGAAAACAAACAATAGATAATAATACTTTAGCAGCATTAACTTTATTAATTGCAGAGTCAAATCCAAAAGAAAAAGATGTAATAATAGATTTAGTAATGAACTTTTTGAACAATGATTGAGATTCAATCTCAGCGACAACTTACAAGTTTGTAGTTTGAAAGATTTATAGTAATGTATCGTTATGATAAGTTTAAGGAGGAATCTTATGAAAAAGAAAATATGTATTGGAGTATGAATATTTTTGATTATACTTATAGTTGCAGGAATTATAACGAACTATGTAGATAGTGGTAGAGTAGCAACAGGACACGAGCCAAAGTATTGCATAAAGGTAGTTAATAATGACGGAAGCAAAGTAACTTATTGGGGATTAGGTTATAAAGTTATTCGCTATGTGGGAGTGTCTCCAAATGAACCTTATGAGAGTAATATCGGGGTAAAAATGGGAAATTGGTTTATGAAATATGAATTGCCAATAGATAGCCAAAATAATAAAGAACAAAAAGATAATATAAGTAATATAGAAGATTTTTATAATACCGAATTAACAAAAGATAGAGATATTAGGACACTATCAAAGGAATATACTTCATTTGATGCTCAAAAAGATAATTGCTTTGTTATAGGTGCAATGGTTCATAACGATAATCTATATAGTGAATTTATGGAAAGTTATAAGAATAAAAAAACTGTATTTATTAGAGTAGCACAAAATACTGTTGAAGGAGATTTAATCTTAACAGATATTTTATATTACGAGAAATCAGATAAATTATATATAGTTACTGATAATACAAGAGATAAATTTTCAGCAGAAACTGATAGAATAATTGAACTGAAAGAATTTAATTATATATCAGAATATAAAAATAATAATCACTTATATTGGGTTTTATACAACGAAGATATAACAGAAGAAAATTTTAAAACGGATAATGTATTTGTGATAACAACTATTAACTAAATATATAAAGGAGATGTAAAAGTTATGAATAAAGAAAAATTAAAAGTAAAAATATTTTTGATTTTAAGTCTTGTATTTGCAATTTTAACTTTGATTGGTGGATACTTGGTATCACTCATAAATTAGATAATGCTGGTTATTCAGTTATACCAATGTTATTTACATTAACATTTAGTATATTATATAGGAATAGCAAAAAAGACAAAGAGTAACACAACTTACAAGTTCTTGTTATCATAAATGGAGTTGGTAAACCATACAAAACCAAAATAAAATAATTGAAAAGTTTTAAGAACAATGTTATAATAGAGAAGGTTATATGCCTTTAATATTAATATATATGTATAAGGAAATTAATTCTAATCATAATCAATTGCCAAAGAAAATTATATTATAATAGTAGTAAATCGGAGGAAAAATGCAAGGAAGAATAATAGAAAACATATCAAATCTATATAAAATAAAAGTAGAAGATAAGATATATGAAGCAACAGCAAGAGGAAAATTTAAAAACAAAGAAATAACACCAGTAGTTGGAGACACAGTACAAATAGAAATAATAGATGAGCAAAAAGATAAAGCAGTAATAGAAAAAATAGACGAAAGAAAAACATATATAAAAAGACCCAAAATGAGTAATATAGATCAAATAATATTAGTAGTATCAAGTAAAGAACCGAAGCCAGATTTATTATTATTAGACAAGCAACTAGCATTTTCTGAATACTTAAATATAGAGCCAATAATAGTATTAAATAAAACAGATTTAGATAAAAAAGAAGAATTTGAAAAAATAAAAGAAACATATAATAAAATAGGCTATAAAATAATAAAAACAATAGCGAAAAATGATGATAAAGAAAATGGAATAGAAGAATTAAGAAAAGAGTTAGAAGGTAAAATTAGTGCATTTTCAGGAAACTCAGGAGTAGGAAAATCAACACTAATAAATTCAATATTTAAGAACAATATAACAGAAGAAGGAGAAATTAGCCAAAGAAATAAAAGAGGAAAAAACACAACAACATCAACAAAATTATATGAAATAGATAAAAATACATATATTGCTGACACACCAGGGTTTTCAACATTTGATATATCTGAAATAAAGTATAGTGATTTGGATAAATTTTTTAGAGAATTTAAAGATAAAATAGATAAATGTGAATTTGTAGGATGTACACATATAAAAGAAGAAAATTGTGGTATAAAAAAGTCAGTTCAATTTGGAGAAATAAGTAATGAAAGATATGAAAGATTTTGCAAAATATATAATGAACTAAAAGATAAAAATAAAATTTACATTAAATATTAATAAATGTCCATTTGGAAACATGCCTTTGGACATTAAAAGATTTGGAGGTAAAAATGGTAGAAATTTCAACATCAATATTATCAGTAAAAAAAGGAGAGGAATCACAAACATTTTTTGCTTTAGAAAAAGCACATACAGATTATTTTCATATAGATGTGATGGATGGTAAATTTGTAGAAAAAAATACTTATAAAAAAATGTTAGAATATGCATCATATATAAAAAGAATATCAAATCTTCCCCTAGATGTACATTTAATGGTAGAAAATATAGATAATGCAATTAATGATTTTTTGTCAGTTGAACCTAATATAATTACTTTCCATTATGAAGCTTGTAAAGATAAACAAGAGGTTGTAAAATATATTAATAAAATAAAAGATAATCATTGTAAAGTTGGATTAAGTGTAAAACCTGAAACAGATATTTCAGAGATATTTGAGTTTTTACCATATATTCATGTATGCTTAGTAATGACTGTAGAACCAGGAAAAGGTGGGCAAACTCTTTTAACAGATATGATAAATAAAATTAAGACTTTAAAAGATTATATAACAAATAATAATATTGAAATTGATATTGAATCTGATGGTGGGATTAATTTGAAAACAGCTGATTTTGTAAAAAATGCTGGTAGTAATATATTAGTATCTGGAACAGCTATTTTAGTTGCAAATGATTTTAAGACTATAATAGATGAATTGAAAAAATAAAACTAGAAGTTGGATTTATTTTTAAATTTCCAACCTCTAGTTTTTAA